>USNI01000255.1 GCA_900555975.1 uncultured Desulfovibrio sp.
CGTTCCCGAGCCTCGCTGTACATGTCGAGCGCCATGAGGCCGAGGGTGTCGAGCCTGGACTCCATGGCCAGATAGTCGTTCAGGACGGAAAAGCCGGAATGTTCCGGTTTCAGGCATTCGGGCAGGATTTCGCTGCGCAGGATCTCCTTGAGCAGATACAGGGCGCCCACGGCCTTGGAGGGCGGCATGTCCTGCACGGCGCGTATCCAGATGAGGTCGTGAAGCGCCTGCTTCACGACGGCGGGATCGGCGTCCATGCCGATGACGGCATCAAAGAGAATGCCCGTCGCCATGCGCGTCGTTTCTCCCACGGGATTGGCGAAGCGATCCCTCTTTGTCCGCATGAACCCCTTGCTGTCAAGCGGATAGGTGGCGAAGAAACGGTTGACCCATAGTTCCGTCAGCGCTTCGCGTCGGTTGCTGCACAGTTCTGTGATGTCCATGTATGCCTGCGTGAATAATGGTGAAAAGACATGGCCGGGAAACGGCCGCTAATTTGGCAGAGGTTAGCTTAACTTTCGTTGGGAGACAAGTCGGCATTATTGCGTTCTGCCGTGTTTTTCCCTGCAATGCCGGTGCATTGAAAAAAAATGAACGTTTATGGGACCTGAGGAATCATGCCGCTTGTGTCTATGAGATCGTCGGAAAAGTCCTGCTGCGGGACGTCTTCGCAGGGCGTTTCTCCGGTGCCGTCGCAGAAACCGGCCACGCTGAGACCGGGAATCTGCGGCATGTCGGAGCGATACGGTTCCGGGGAGGCGTCGTCGAAGGCCGGCGTCTGCGCGTCGGCGTCCTGCGCGGCGGGCGCGGGCGGCTCGGCGAGAAAGGCGGGAAGTCCCTTGAATTCCAGGAAGGGCAGCCGGTCGGAACCGGCGGAAAGCACATGGGCGTGGTTGCGCCAGAGACGCACCTGAAGCAGCAGCATGCCGGGCCTGAGCAGACCGGGACGGACGACCGCATGCTCTTCGCTGCCGGAGTCGTCCGGCACGCTGCGGTCGGCTTCTTCCACGGCCTGCGCCATGGAGAGTCCCTTTTTCAGCTGTTCCGTCATGGCGGCAATGACCAGAATGTCCCGTTCGTTTTCGGCCACGGGATACCATGCGGCGTCCTCAAGTTCTCCGGCACGGGCGAGAAGCGTGCGGCAGGCGGGACAGCTCGGGGAGAAATAGATCTGCACGGAAGCCTCGCTGTCTGATTCCAGAGGAGACCACGGTTCGGCAAGATCGCGCAGCACGCCGCCGAGGTCGATGACGAGCAGCACCGACCAGAGCATCAGCAGCAGGGAGCGTTCCTTCCGTCCGGACGGCAGCGCGGCCCGGAAGGTCGTGAAGGCGAGGGCGATGAACGAGGCCACGATGAGACAGTTCACGCACGGCGCCGTGAAGAGCATGATGCAGAGAAGCACGGCATCCGCGGCGAGGGCGCACGCGGAGAGAAGAAGAGCGGCGCGGCAGAGGCGCAGCAGGGCGAGGAGAAGCAGCACCGCGAACAGAACGGAACCGGCCTGCCAGAGAGAGACGCCCGCCAGACGGAAGTCCTGGAACAGCGTGCATCCGTCGGTCAGGCACAGGGACCGGCCGCCGGTGAAAAAGACCCACAGGCAGAAGAGAAGGCCCGCAAGGCAGACCGCTGCCGCAGCAAGGGGAATGGGACGTGAGCTTTTGAGCATGGCGGCTCCTTGATGTTTTTTTCTTCGGAAGTAGCGTAGTCATGTGGCCGCGTAAAGAGTTTTTTGCAGGCGCGGTTCGGGCGTCCCGGCGGCGCGTTCCATTAAAGAACGGCATGCGGAGACAGGACATGATTTTTCCGACGGCCTTCCGCGGAAGGAGCGCGGCCGGCACGGATCCGCGGCGGCCGGAAGGGGACCTCTGGTCTGTCCTTTTCTTTTATGGTAAGCAGCGCGGAACAAGGAGAGCAAGATGACCTATCCTTCCATAGATCCCGTGGCATTGTCCATCGGTCCGCTTCAGATGCACTGGTACGGACTCATGTATGTGTTCGCCTTTCTCACGGGCTGGCTGCTGGGACGCTTCCGCGCTTCCCGGCCCTGGTCGGCGTGGACGGCCGGGATGGTCGACGATTTCGTCACATGGGCCATGCTCGGCGTCATACTCGGCGCGAGGCTCGGCTATGTGCTGTTCTATGATCTTTCCGCCTATCTTGCCGATCCGGTGGAGATATTCCGCGTCTGGAACGGCGGCATGTCCTTCCACGGGGGGCTTGTCGGCGTGGTGACGGCAAGCTGGCTCTGGGGCCGCAGACACGGCATGGGACTGCTGGACATGCTGGATTTCGTGGCGCCTCTCGTGCCTGCGGGACTGTTCTTCGGCCGCATCGGCAACTTCATCAACGGCGAGCTCTGGGGCCGGGAGACGGACAGCTTCCTCGGCATGGTGTTTCCCGGCGCGGGACCTGTGCCGAGACATCCTTCCCAGCTCTACGAGGCCGGGCTTGAAGGCGTGCTTCTGTTCCTCATTCTGTGGATATATTCGTCGAAGCCCCGTCCGCGCGGCGCGGTGGCGGGCCTGTTCGGCGTGCTCTATGCCGTGTTCCGCATGGGCGTGGAATTCTTCCGCGTGCCGGACGCCCAGCTCGGCTATCTGTTCGCCGGCTGGGTCACCATGGGACAGATACTCTGTCT
>USNI01000256.1 GCA_900555975.1 uncultured Desulfovibrio sp.
CCTGGTTCATAGGCGCCTTCATCAACGGACTCACAGGCATGGGCGGCATGCTCATCGCGCTTCCGCTCATCACGCTGTTCGTCTCTTCCAAGACCGTCATACTCATCAGCTTCATCGCGTCGGTCATGGTGGGCATCATGTCCTTCGCGCTGTACTGGCGCCACATCAGGGTCAGGGAAGTCATCGGCTTCTGGCTGGCCGCCCTTCCGGGCATTCTGCTCGGCGTCTGGACGCTCAAGGTCGTCGACATGGCACTGCTCGAGCTTCTGCTGTGCATCATCATCGTCATGCACATCATCGTGCAGCTCATACAGGACTGGCTCGGCACCTGCATGGCACCGCGTCCGCTTCTCAAGTACGGCTGCGGCTTTCTTGCCGGCTTCTTCGGAGGTTCCATAGGCATCAACGGTCCCGTCATGGCCATGTACGCCTCGCTCACCTGCATGGACAAGAACACCGCCAGAGGTTTCTTCACCAGCTCCACGGTCGCCTCTCTCGTCAGTCTCGCGGTCATCGTCAGCCACGGTCTCATCACGGAAGAAGTCATGCGCAGCGCCTCCTGTGTGGCCCCGGCCGCGGCGGCCGGCTTTCTGTGTGCCTGGCCTCTGGCAAGACGCATCAGGCAGGAAACCTTCCACAACGCCCTGCTCCTTCTTCTCGGCGTGGCCGTCGTCTCGCTGTTCATGCAGATGACGCCCTACTTCACGAGCTGAACGCCCGCCGATCCTCCTTCCCGGACAGCGGCCCTTTTCCGGGTCTTGTCCTCAGGATGCAGAAAAGCCGCATGCGCCTCCTTCACGGGAGGAACATGCGGCTTTTCGTCGCGGACGGCAGGACGGAAAGACGCAGGACGGAAACCTTCCGCCTGCTTCCGCAGAACGTAGGGACTTCCGTCTCCTGTGCGGCGGGAGCGTCAGTCCCTGCGGTAGTGGCAGCCCAGACTCTGCTTGTTGCGCAGCGCGGCCTGGGTGATGAGATAGGCCGTCTGGCAGCCGTGGAACAGATGCACCAGAGACTGCGTAAGCGGCGTATGCTTGTAGAAATCGTGCAGATGGCTGGACAGATCCCGCAGATCGGCGAACGCGCGGCGGAGCCGGCTTTCGGTGCGGATGATGCCCACATAGTTCCACATGATGTGACGGATGGTGGCCCAGTCCTGCGCAATGAGCGCAGGATCGTCGTTATGCTCGTTGCCGGGATGCTTCCAGTCGGCGATTTCGGCAAAGATGCGCGTATCGAAGGTTTCGGAGGCGACGCGTCCGGCGATGTCGATGCCTGCGGAGATGCCCCAGAGCAGGGCTTCGAGCAGGGACGTGCTGGCCAGACGGTTGGCGCCGTGTATGCCCGTACAGCTGCATTCGCCCACGGCATAGAGTCTGTCGAGCGTGGTCCGTCCGTGCAGATCCACAAGGATGCCGCCGCAGAAGTAATGCGCCACGGGCACGATGGGCAACGGCTGCGAGCGCATGTCGATGCCGATCTTGCGGCAGCTCTCGAACACGGTGGGGAAGCGCCGCGTGACGTCGCAGTCGAGGGTGGTGCAGTCGAGCAGCATGTGATTTTCCCCGGTGGCGAGCATCTCGCTCACGATGGCCTGGGAAACGACGTCGCGGGGAGCGAGATCTCCGCGGGGATCATAGCGGCTCACGAAACGTTCCCCGTGACCGTTGATCACATGGGCGCCCTCGCCGCGCAGAGCTTCGGTGAGCAGCGGAATCTGCTGGGCGTGATTGAACAGTCCTGTGGGGTGGAACTGCATGAACTCCATGTTGGCGAGCCTGACGCCGGCACGATGCGCCATGCTGATGCCTGATCCCGTGGCCCAGGGATTGTTGGTGGAATACAGATAGACCTGTCCTACGCCGCCGGTGGCAAGGACGGTCATTTCGGCAAGATGCAGCTCCACTTCACTGGAGGCCTCGTTGAAGGCGTAGGCGCCGAGACAGCGGTTCATGAGCTGATAGTGCCATGCCGTGGAACGGGCATGATGCTCCGTGGTCACAAGATCCACCGCAGACCGGCCGCCCAGAACGGTGATCCCGGGATGCGCGGCCACGGCGGCATGGATGTGCTCGATGATGCTCCGTCCCGTGTAATCGGCACAGTGGGCGATGCGGGGCACGGCATGACCGCCTTCAAGGGTCATGTCCCAGTGTCCGGAGGCATTGCGGTCGAAGGGGACGTGAAGCTTGTCGATGAGCAGATGCTGCACGGCCTCTCCGCCGTGTTCGGCAAGAAAGCGCACGGCCTCCTCATAGTTGTAGTCATGTCCTGCCACGAACATGTCGTGCTGCAGAGACTTCTGATCTTCCGGATCCGTGCTGAACACGATGCCGCCCTGAGCCATGATGGAGTTGCCTCCGTCCAGCTCTTCGGTGGGCATGAGAAGATGCACGTCCAGTCCTCTGTCGGCCAGGGTGAGTGCGGCAGCGCAGCCGGCAAGACCGGAGCCGATGACAAGGGCCTGGGAACAATAGCGAATGGTATTCATAGGGCACGCCTGAACTGCGCGTCGCGCAGCAGCGATTGGATACGAAAGCCGTATCCGTTTTCAAGGAGCGGCGACATTCCGGCACCGGCGGAAACATGCGTTCCGGAGCGGCGGAACCGCGTTCCGGACCTTCCGCCCGGACACGGCCG
>USNI01000257.1 GCA_900555975.1 uncultured Desulfovibrio sp.
AGCATATTAAACAGCGTACGCATGCCCAGCTGCTTGCGCACAGGTCCCACATTGGCAAAGGCCGGATGAAAGTACGGCGCGAACTGAAAGGCGAAATTGCGCTCCTTCAGCATGTCCACAATGGCATCGGGATCCTTTTCCAGCGGGATACCCAGACCTTCCAGCGCATCGGCGGCTCCGGACGTGGACGATACGGCACGGTTGCCATGCTTGAGCATGCGGTATCCCATGCCGGCCAGCGTGAGCGATGTGGCCGTGGAGCAGTTGAAGGAGTGCTTGCCGTCGCCGCCCGTTCCCACGATGTCGATGCATTTTTCAGGAATGCCCGTCACCTTGACGGAACGATCCAGCATGATGCGGATGGCCGCAGCCAGCTCCGACGGCTTCTCTCCCTTCATCCGCAACCCCATGAGCAGAGCGCCGGCCTGAGCGGGCGTCATGGTGCCGTCCAGCATGGAACCGAACGCCACTTCGGGTTCCTCCTCCGTCATATCCCTGCCTCTGGACACCGACTCCAGAATGGAACTGATGGTGGGAGCTGCATGAACCGTGGGCAGAAGACTCCCGGGAAAGTTCTCCAGAAGCCGCAGACCGTCCGGCGTGAGAATGGATTCAGGATGGTACTGCACTCCCACCCACGGTCTGTCCCTGAAGCGTATGGACATGACCTCTCCCTGCGGCCCGCGTGCGGAAACGGAAAGCAGCTCATTGGGGTGCTCATCGTCCACGCGAACCACAAGAGAATGATACCGCCCCACCACCATGGGATTGGGCATTCCCCTGTACAGCCCCTTTCCATCATGCACGATTTCCGACGTCCTGCCGTGCATGATCACGGGTGCCGTCACTACCTCAGAGCCGGCGTAAAGACCGAGAATCTGATGACCGAGACACACCCCGAGCACGGGAATGCCGGGACTGAGCTGCCGGAGAAAATCCAGACAGTATCCTGCCTGAGAAGGATGCCCCGGTCCGGGCGAAATGCAGACCATGCGAAGAGAGGGATCATTGGCCAGAGCCACAAGGCCGGGATCATCATTTCTGACCACGCGGGGACGATGTCCGAGACGGCAGAAGGCCTGAACCAGATTATAGGTAAAGGAATCGTAGTTATCGATGAGCAGGAACATGGAACTCTCCCGTTGTGAAGCATACCTGACGCATAATGGCCGACTTGTTGCACACCTCCTTCCACTCCAGAGCCGGAACGGAATCGTGAACGATTCCTGCGCCGGCCTGCCAGTACAGGCGACGATCGCGCACCCACATGCTGCGGATGGTGATGCCCGTATCGAGACTGACGCCGTCCTTGTCGAGACCGAGCCATCCTATGCAGCCCGCATAGGGGCCTCTCGGACAGGATTCGGTATCGGCTATGATCTCCATGGCCCGCAGCTTGGGCGCTCCGCTCACGGTTCCGGCCGGAAACGTGGCGGCCAGCACGTCCACGGCATCCAGCCCGTCCTCAAGAACCGCTGTGACACGACTTGTCAGGTGCATGACATGGGAAAAACGTTCCACCATCATGAGTTTCTCGACCTCCACGCTGCCGGGTCTGGCCAGACGCCCGAGATCGTTGCGGGCAAGATCGACGAGCATCATGTGCTCAGCCCGTTCCTTGGGATCGGCAAGAAGTTCTGAAGCCAGAGCCTCGTCCTCCGCCACGCCTGCGCCGCGTCTGCGCGTTCCGGCAATGGGAGCGGAAAGAAGTCTGCCGTTCTCGCAGCGTACCATGACCTCGGGAGAAGATCCGAACAGCGTAATGCCCGGAAGACGCATGAAGAACATATACGGTGAAGCGTTCTCGCTGCGCATGCGACGGTACAGACTGAAGGGATCTCCGGTGAACGGCATGCTGAACCGCACGGAGGGTACCACCTGGATGGCCTCTCCCATACGCAGCATTTCCCGTATGTGCCCCACCGATGCCTGAAAAGCGGCTTCGGACGGTTCTACTTCCATGTCAGGCTGCTCCGCAGAAGTACTGCTGCTCCGGGCAAACGCGCCGCAGCGATCCATCTCCCTGTGACTGCCGAGACTTACCTGCGCGAGCCTGTTGTACATATGATCGAAGAGCAGCAGCGTTCCGGGAAGACAGAGCACGCACTCCGCCTCTTCCGGCTTCATGACCGGGGCCAGCTTCGGATGAAAAAGCGACGCCATGCCGAAACCGAAATATCCGCACAATGAACGGGTGATGGGCGGCAGATCCGGAGCCTTCGGATCAGGCAGCACTTCCAGAGCGCGCATGACGGATCTCAGCCCCTCCACAAAGGGCATGCCGCTGAACCTGGAAAGTCCGGAAAGACGATCATCCCTTATGAGGCAATCAAGTTTTCCCTCACGGCACCTCAGATAGAGCGCCATGTCGCAGGCCAGCACGCTGTAGCGTCCCCATCGTCCGTCGACTTCCGCGCTTTCCAGAAGTATGCCGTCCCCTCCCCGGGCCATGTCCAGAAAAAGACTGATGGGCGTATCCATGTCCGCCGGAAGATGGCGGACATGCTGGCGCACCCGAATGGGCGATGTCCTGATTGTCGTCATGTCGAACCTCGTGCAGTTAAAAAGGGGCCCCACCGGCATAGCCGGTGGTTCCTCTTATGCGCCTGTAAGGCTTTC
>USNI01000258.1 GCA_900555975.1 uncultured Desulfovibrio sp.
CTGCGGCGTATACGTGGTTGCCGTACGATTTCAGAATACGTCCGACAGCGGGCGCTCATGTCGTGGCTGACGGAAGCGTGTATGCTAGGAGTCCGTCGTCTCTGGCATATCAGCCATGTGGGCCTGCTGTCGGCAATCGCTGCCGGAAACGAGTGCCGGCGTCCGGAGCGGAGGTCCTTCTGCCGGCCGCGGCAGGGGAAAAGAAGCGTGTCTGCCGATGGAAGCGGCACGGAGCGAAAGGTGTCAAAGTTCCATGCTGTCGCCGACGTTCGGCGCAAGGACCCTGATGCCGCATCGGAGGCTGAGCTGTCCGGCAAGGTTCTCCGCCCGGTCATGAGGCGTATGAATCAGTACCATGGCCGACGGCCTGACGGCGGCAAAGGCGTTTTCCACGTCGGCCATGCAGGGGTGAACTTTCCACGGAAGACGGCGGACCTGTGCGTTTCCGGCATGCAGCAGGGCGTATCCCGGTGTGCCGGACGCCACGTGTCCGCTGAAGAGTACCAGGCCGTCCCGGGCAAGCGTCTTTGCGGCGGCGGCAGCGGAAAGTCCGGAACTGAGCATGGCGTTTGCCGCTCCTATGATGCTGGGGCCGTCGGGAATGTCTTCCGCGCGTGAAACGGCAAGCCATTGTCCGCTGTCAAAAAGCTGTTTTGCACGGATGAGAGCTGTACGTCCCTGAGCGGAAATATCCTTGTCCATCAGCCAGATATCGAGCCCTTTCACCAGAGTTCTGTCCATGACCACGGCTCCGGGGCGACGGACGAGTTCCGGCATGGACGTCATGAGTGCCAGCATTTCCTGAGAACGACCGACGGCGGGCAGGGGAAGCATCAGAGATCGGCCTTGAACATGAACGTCAAGCATCAGCTGCATCAGTTGCGTTACGCCGGTTTCGTCTTCTTCGGAACCTGAGGCATCGGTGATGAAGACATCACAGTGCGGAAAGGCCGGCGAGTGATAGACGGCATTTCCGGCAGTCCAGTCGCCGCTGATGCCGATGGTCAGGTCGGGACGATCCGTGTGCGACAGAAGAAACCAGCAGGAGCCGGGAGCATGGGCCGCCATGCCGTGACGCAGCCTCCATGGTCCGATGCGGCTTTCGCCGTCGGACAGCATGTGCCAGTCCATGGCCTGAATGTCCTTTTCGTCATAGGGACGATTCCCGCCGGAGGCGCGGATGGCCGAGTCCACGGTTTTGAGCCAGGTACGGCAGTAGCCGGGGGCGAGCATGGCCGTCAGCCGGGTGGCATGCAGTTCGGGACGGTATCCCATGGCGATGAGCCTGGGAACGGCGGCCACATGGTCTTCATGGGTATGCGTCAGCAGCAGAGGAAAGGCCGGAGGCAGATCGGAAGGAAGGACGGGGTAGCGGCCGGGCTGCCCCGGCATGAGTTCGGGGGCGACCCCGCAATCGACCATGAGAGAGGAGTTGTCTTCCGCTCTCAGCAGAAGACAGCTTCTTCCATGTTCGCCGACGCCGCCGCAGCACAGGATGTTCATGGCGTTCTCCCGGAGCGGAAATGTTCTGCCGGACGGATCATGGATCCGCGGAAAAGGCGGAATCATGCATGCCGTTCCTGCGTCGTTTTACGGGGATTCTGTGACCCGGATATGAACGGGGGATGACGTTTTCATATCGCTTTTCCGCAAGCATGCGGTTGTGGAGCATCGGACAGAGAGGCATCGGGAAAGAAACGGACTGTCTGGAAAAAGAACGCTCCATGCCGTCACAACGGCATGGAGCGTTCTTGAAAGAGTAGTATGTGATCCGTCAGGCTTTCTGTTCCCGGATCCATTGCATGGCTTCGGGCAGGTTGAGCGTGCCTTCATAAATGGCGCGGCCGGAAATGGCTCCTTCCAGATTGGCGCTGACGCTGAGAGGGTAGAGCGCCTTGATGTCGTCAAGCGTTGCCACGCCGCCCGCAGCCACTACGGGAACGGGGCTGACATGGGCAAGGCGGGAGAGCATGGGCATGTTCACGCCGCTCTGCATGCCGTCCCGGGCAATGTCGGTATAGATGATGAAGGCCGTGCCGTCGCCGATCAGTCGGGGCAGCACTTCATCGACCGTAAGCCCGGCGTCTGTGACCCAGCCGCGCGTCTTGAGCCGTCCGTCCACGGCATCGAGGGAAACGCCGATTTTCCCGGGAAACAGGGAACAGAGTCTGGCATATTCCGCGGGCTTTTCAAGCGCCATGGTGCCGATGATGAGTCTTGTCACTCCGGCATCGAACCACATGCGGGCGGCGTCTTCATCTCGTACGCCTCCGCCGAGTTCGATGGGAATGTTCAGCGTGCCGCTGATGCGTGCCACGATATCGGCATTGACGCTTCTTCCCTGAAAGGCACCGTCGAGATCGATGAGATGCAGCCATTCTGCGCCCTGCTCCTGCCAGTGCAGTGCTGCGGCCACGGGGTCGTCATTGAAAATCGTGGATTCTTCCGCCTTGCCCTGCTTCAGGCGCACGGCCTTGCCGTTCTGGAGATCCACCGCTGGAAAGATGATCATAATCCGAATTCCTCCACGGCCTTGTCCATGCCTTCCGCCGCCAGTTCCTGTGCCGTGACCCAGCTGCCTCCGCGTCGGAAGAAGGCACCTATCTTGGTGAGATCG
>USNI01000259.1 GCA_900555975.1 uncultured Desulfovibrio sp.
TACTATGGAACTCGGAACTCTGGTACTCACCATTTGCGCCGTTCTTATGATTATTGTTGTATGCGTCGGCATCTTTGCATCCAAGGCCTACAAGTAGTCTGATGACGTCTGCATACGGCAGATGCGGATACGACAAAGCGGAAATCCGGAGAGGATTTCCGCTTTTGTTCATTCTGGACGCAGCAGATGCCGCATTGCGTCCGTGATGCGGACGGAACGCGCCTTTTTTCCCGCAGAGCTCTTCCTTCGCGCATGCTTCCGCATGTTCTGAGCGCATCGCCTGGTTCCGAAGTCTTTTTTCGTGCGGCGAAGGCCTGCAGAAGCCGGCGCATGCTTCCGCATGGCGCAGCAGATGCGTGTTCTTTTGTGCGTTTTTCTTCTCCATGCGGCGTCGATGCCATGTCTCCGCCGCTCTCTGCGGCTCTTCTGCATGGCTTTTCAGTCCTGACCGGACCGCGCACTCCCGGCATCGCCGTTTTCCTTCTCCGCCCTGCGGACGCTTCGGCCGCATGCTCGTTTCCCTTTGTGAAAAGCGGAGAAAGACCGGCCCGGACGACCCGTCAGGCTCCGAGCTTCAAAGACGGCTGTCATTTTTCCTCTCTTCGCGTGCGCTTCATCCCTCCGCGCCTTTTCGGGCGCAGCCTCCCGCTGCCGCCCTTCCGTGTGCGGCGGTCTCGCTCGTCCGGACGAACCGCGCCGGTTCCGCTCTGTTTTCCGCATGACAAGCCGCCGCGGCGCGTGCTACACCTCATGACGCGGCAAAGGCTCCTTGCGAAGCATCTGAGCCGCGCGTCGTCAGAGCCTTTCCCCGCGAACCTCATGCAGGAGCCGTGCCCATGAACATTCTTCACACCTCCGACTGGCATCTCGGCCACAGCCTGTTCGGCAGGCGGCGGCATGAGGAGTTCCGCCGCTTTCTCGACTGGCTGCTGGAGACCGTGCACCGCGAGCGCGTGGACGTGCTCGTCATGGCCGGAGACGTCTTTGACAGCGCGCTTCCGGGCAATCCTGCGCAGGCGGCGTATTACGGCTTTCTGCGCCGTCTCATGACCGGAGGCGTCTGCCGTCATGTGGTGATCGTGGCCGGCAATCACGATTCTCCGGCCTTTCTCGACGCGCCGGCCGCGCTGCTTTCGGCCATGGACATACACGTCACGGGACGGGCCAGGGAACCGGAGGAGGAAACGCTGCTTCTGCGCGGACCGGACGGCAGTCCGGAGCTCATCGTGAGCGCGGTGCCCTTTCTGCGGGACAGGGATCTGTACCGGGCCTGCGACGGAGACGATCCGGAGGAACGCGAGCGGCGCATGGCGGAGGGCATGAAGGAACACTACGCGCGCGCGGCGGAGCAGGTGCGGCGGCTGCGGGAGGAGCACGGCGATCTTCCGGCGCTGGCCACGGGACATCTTTTTGGGGCGGACTCACGGCGCCGGACGACGGCGTGCGCGATCTGCGCGTAGGATCGCTGGGACAGGTTCCGGCCGACGTGTTTCCCGATGATTTCGACTACGTGGCGCTGGGCCATCTTCATCTGCCGCAGAAGGTGAACGGCAGGGAACACATCCGCTACAGCGGCTCGCCCCTTCCCATGGGCTTCAACGAGACGGGCCGGCGCAAGGAGGTCTGTCTGCTTTCGCTGGAGGGAAGACAGGTTTCGTACCGCAGGGTGGACGTGCCGGTCTTTCAGCGGCTTGAGAAGGTGGAAGGCGATCTTCCGGCGCTGGAACGGCGTCTTGAGGAGCTTTCGCGCTGCGGGGAAAGCGTATGGGCGGAAGTGATGTACACCGGAACGGAGCCGGTTCCGGATCTTCGGGAACGGGTGGAGGCATACGCGACGGGCGGTCTTGAGCTTCTGCGCATCCGCAACGCGCGCAGTCTCGAAGGGGGGCTGGACGCCGATCCCGAGGACGCGGATCTTGAGGATCTCGGCGTGGAGGACGTGTTTGAACGCAGGCTCAGGGAAGCCTTTCCCGACAGGGACGTGGATGATCCGGAGCTTGAGGAACTGAGGGCCGCGTTCCGGGAAGCGGCGGCTGCGGCAGGACGTGCCGGGGAGGAGGACTGATGCGCATTCTGAGCATACGCATACGCAATCTGAACTCTCTTGCGGGAGACTGGACCATACGTCTCGACGGGCCGGAATATGAATCCGGGGGCATTTTCGCCATCACCGGTCCCACGGGCGCGGGCAAGAGCACCATACTCGACGCCGTCTGTCTGGCGCTGTACGGCTGTACGCCTCGCCTCGGCAAGGTGGCGAAGAGCGGCAACGAGATCATGTCGCGGCAGACGGCGGACTGTCTGGCCGAGGTGCGCTTCCGCACGCCGAAGGGAGAATTTCTCTGCAGCTGGAGTCAGAACAGGGCCGGCAGGAGGACTGGCGGCAATCTTCAGCAGCCGCGGCACCGGCTCTATGACGCGGAAGGTCTGTCCGTGGCGGAAAAGACCACGGAAGTCGTTGAGAAGGTCACGGAGCTGACCGGCATGAACTTCAACCGCTTCACGCAGTCGATGCTGCTTGCGCAGGGACGCTTTGCCTCGTTTCTGCTGGCCGACGGCGACGATCGCGCGCCGCTTCTGGAGCAGATCACGGGCACGGAGATCTATGCGGAAA
>USNI01000260.1 GCA_900555975.1 uncultured Desulfovibrio sp.
TCAACGTGCAGGACGACCAGGACAACAGCGGCAGCGCCACGACCAGCAGCGGCGTTCCGCCCATCAAGCAGACGAAGATCAACACGCAGGCCATCGTCAATGCCGGACAGAGTCTGCTCATAGGCGGCTACTATTATGAACAGAAGGGCGAAGACGAAAGCGGTGTGCCCCTTCTGATGGACATTCCCGTGCTGGGCAATCTTTTCAAGACCAAGGCCAGGCAGAGCAAGAGAATGGAACGCCTCATTCTCATCACGCCGCGCATCGTGCAGCTCAACGACAACAATGTGCCTGCCCAGGTGGAAGATCCTTCGTTCCACCGCTCGGCCACGCAGGCCGACTATGAACCCCGGGTTCCCGTCCGATCCAGAAGCGCCGGATGCTCCAGAGCCTCCCGCGAACCAGACATACCGGCCGGTCCGGAAAGGACGCTGTAAATGGACGGCGTCACGCTCAGAATTTTCTCCGGCGTTCACCTCGGAGCGGAAATCGAACTGACGGAAGGCACCTATGTTCTGGGTACCGACGACTCCTGCGACATCATTCTCAACGATTCCTCCCTCGTGGCACGACACGCGGCTCTTCGCGTCTCCCTCGACGGGCCGTCGGCACAGGTGACGGCGGAACCGCTGGACGGCACGCTTCTCTTGTCCGGCGACGATATCAGAACCGAGCAGACGATTCCTCCGAGACAGCCCTTCCGTCTCGGCCTTGTCCTGCTGGCATGGACGGAAACGCCCTCGGCCGGGGCTGCTGCATGGCAGGAAGTCGAGGAACGCATCGCCCGGGAAAACCGTCCCAGAGATGCGGAAGTTCCGGAGCAGAAGGCAACCTCGTCGGCATCCTCCGATGCAGACGCCAACAATGATGGCATCGGTTCCGAGGCGCAGGAGGCGGAGCTGTCCCTTGACAAACAGCCTGAAGAAACGGGACACGATGTTCCCGGGGCCGGACCTTCCCGAAGACCGTTCCGCATTCTCGGTCTTTTTCTCGTCTTTCTTCTCATCGGAGCGCTCTGTCTGACCTGGCGGACGCCGGATGACGGGGTGACTGCCGAAGAGCAGGTACGCACGCTTCTCGATGAGGCGGGCTATCAGAAGCTTACCGTCACGGGCACGGACAGCGGCGTCACCGTGTCGGGCCGCATTGCCTCCGACAGGGAACGCGGCCGCCTGCTCAGACTGGCACAGTTCTTGCAATTCCCTGTGTATCTGGACGTCACCGTTGGTTCCGATGCCGCTGACGCGGTACGTGCCTCGTTCAACAGCCTCGGTCTGTTCCCCGAGGTGACGGAACTTCCGCCCTCCTCCCATCCCGGACTTCTGGTCAAAGGATACATCAAGAACGGCGTACTGGAGGAGCAGGCACTGACCGAGACCATGCGCAATGTCCCCTATCTCCGGCCTTCGGAGCAGACGGGGAAGCCGAAGCTGACCCTGTTCCGGGACATCAGGTATGAAGCTGACGTTCAGATGCAGCTTTCGGCCGCCCTTGCCGAAAAGGGACTCGGCGCCGTGAAGACGGACTATCTTCCCGGAAAGGTTATCCTGCACGGGGCCTTCACGCCTCAGACAAAGGCTGCGCTGGAAGAGGCGACGACACTTGTCCGGGACAGACTCGGCGTGCCGGTGCCTTTCGACATCATCAACGACGCGGAGATCCTCACCCCGGCAAAAAACGACAACATCTATACGCGTCAGGAAACTCCCCGTACGGAACAGCCGGCAAAGGCTTCCGCGCCGAAGTCCGAGGAACCGGCCGGCTTCCGCGTCACGTCGGTTTCCATGGGCGCCATGAAATTCATCACTCTCGACAACGGTGAGCGGGTCTTTGAAGGCGGAGAGCTGCCGGGCGGCTATGTTCTGGAGCAGATTTCCGTCGATACCCTGACCCTGAGCAAAAACAATCAAACAACCCTCTATCCCCTGAGAGGTCTGCATGAGTGACTTTGTTTCCGTCCTCGACATCATGGAGAACGCCCCGTACGGCGCACAGACGGCCGTGCGGGATGAGGTGGCCGTCATGGAATCCGACCTTCGCCGGACCATGGACCGCGGCCTCACTCCTGAAGACATGAAAACGGCGCAGGCAGCCAGAGCCGCCGTGCAGGCGGCCGCCGTCATTCTTGAAAAAATTCTTATCTGACAGGGAGGATACCATGGATTCGATCAGCGGATTCAACGTTTCCCAGATGTTCGAAAACACCCTTCAGGGCATCAGTTCCAAGGGCAGCGATCTCAACGCCAGAATGGAGAATCTCCTCGCCTCCGGTGAGGAGCTGAGCAACGAAGACATGATCTCTCTTCAGTTTGAAGTCGGACAGTACAACGCCATGATGGAAGCGCTCTCCACCGTGACAAAAAGCATGACCGACATGATGAAGAGTCTTGCCCAGCGTTCCAGCTGACGTTCCCATCGTTGGAACACGCCCCGGGCACGACAGAACGACGGCCGTCTGCGAGGTCTTGCCGATGACCATTTTCGGAAAAGCGTGCGGCCCGGGCATGCGGCCTTCATTGAAATCTCAGGCTTGAGTGCCCGTCATGCGACATGGCAACGCCCTTCTCCACGGACTGCCGCGGCACGTTTCAGATCCTTTTTCCCGTTGTCC
>USNI01000261.1 GCA_900555975.1 uncultured Desulfovibrio sp.
TCCTTGTTGCCGTAGTGATGGGTGAGAAGTCCCAGCGCGACGCCTGCCCGGTCCGATATTTTCTTGAAGGTCGTCTCGGCAAAACCGTATTCGCCGAACAGCTCCTTGGCGGCCTGCAGCAGAGCTTCCTTTTTGGTGACGCTTTTCATGTTCATGTCGTCTAGTTGTGTCCCGTTCGGACAAGTCTGCCGCGGTCGGGGGCCGCGGTCATGAAAAGGCAGGAACTCCGTCGGACAGGCTCCCTGTCGCCTGACTCCCGAAAGGGGAGCGCGGGCGGAGCTTTCTTGACGGCTCCATGTTTGCCTTATTGCAGGGAGAAACGCAAGTCGTTTGTTTGCTCAAACAGGAACGTGAGAATGCGCTCCCGACGGCTGGACATCGCCGGGCTTCCCCATTACTCTTGAAGAGATACAGGAATACGCCGTACCGTGTTTTGGGAGGATTCATGGCCCGCTGCCTTGCCGTTGCCGCAATAGTCATCTGGTTCGCACTGCTGTCACCGTACCCCACGACTGCCTTCATTGCGGCCGTCACCGCCGCGCTTACGCTTCCCATCTATCGCTGGCTGCGCGCGAGAATGTCCAAGACTTCGACCATCGTCTGCTTTTCCGTGGGCATGGTGGTCTGCGTGGCCACTCCCATAACCATTGTCCTCGTCATGGTCATCCCGCAGGCCATGGAGGGAGCAAGGAGACTCAGCACCTGGTGGCAGAACGGCCATCCCATTCCTCCGGCCATCTCCCATTATGTGGGAGAGGCCTACAGAATCTTCGTTGAGAACGTTCCCAATGCCACGGAGTATCTCGACAAGCTGGAAAGCGACTTCAATGCCGTGGTCAATGCCGTGATCAAGAACATTCTCTCGCGGGGACTGAACCTGGCCGGGGACACCATGGGCATGGTATGGGCTATTTTTCTTTTCATCGTCTTCACGTGTCTCATTGTCGTGTACGCTCCTGCCATCCGCCGTGCCGTGCTTCAGGTCTTTCCCCGCAACGACGACATGGTGGACAGATTCGTCTCCGTTCTGCACAATGCCAGCCGTTCCGTATTCATCAGCATCGTGTTCGTGCCCATCATTCAGGGAACGCTCACAGGCATCGGTCTGCGTTTTCTCGATGTTCCCGATCCTGCCTTCTGGGGACTGCTGGCCGTATTTTCCGCAGTCATTCCTCTGGCCGGCACGGCCATAGTATGGCTTCCCATCACCATTTATCTTGGAGCCACGCAGTCGCTGGGCTCGGCGCTCATGCTTCTGGCCTGGGGCAGCATCGTGGTTGCCGGATCCGACAATCTGCTGCGGCCGTATTTTCTCAAGACCGGCATCGAGGTCTCCATGGTGGTGCTTCTTCTTTCCATCGTATGCAGTCTTGCCGTGTTCGGAGCCGTTGGCATCATAGCCGGTCCGGTGATGGTGGCTCTGGCCAGACAGGCGATGACGGAAAGCGAACTGCTTTCCCGCAGCAGCGACGGCATCTGACGAACTGGCGGCGGGTCCCGTTCCGCCCTTCCTTTCCGC
This sequence comes from uncultured Desulfovibrio sp., assembly GCA_900555975.1. Lineage (GTDB taxonomy): Bacteria > Desulfobacterota > Desulfovibrionia > Desulfovibrionales > Desulfovibrionaceae > Mailhella. The sequence goes on from USNI01000261.1 coordinate 1,520, forward strand.
CCACCGGGCACAACGCAACGGAGTCACCCATGGCCATGCTCAATGCAAAATACATCGCTGAACTGGAAGAATACCTGAAGTCCGGAAATCTTGAAGAGGATTTCAAGTGGTCTGTGGAGGAGAGACGGGGAGAGATTCTGGAGTTTCTGGAAAAGCTCATGGATCTCGGCGAACTTGCGGATGAGACCGCCACGCACATCATCTTCAAGGGGCAGCTCGGTGCGCTCATGGGCATGCCCGGAGAAAAATCTGAACCCGAAGCTCCCTCGCCTGCTGTCGAGCAGGGCGCGTCCATGGAAATTCCCTCGAAATAGTTCCTTTCTGCAGGATCGATTCAGAAAAGATCTCAGCATCCCCGGAAAAGATGCGGACCGGCATGCGTTCTTCCGCGCCGCATGCCGGTCCGTTGTGCGCAAAAGCGGGATAGGCGCCGTGTCGGACCGAGAACACGGGATTCCGGGGGAAATCCGTGAGGCGGAATGATCCGGAAACGGGAGCGAACGGCAGGAAGGTCTCGTCTTTTCTGTCATCTTGATTTTTGCTGCTTTTTTCTGAATGCCTGAACCGTTAAAGCTCCAGGAGCAATGGAGTGTCGGCGCCGCTTTATTCTGTCTGCGGACACGGCGGAAGAGAATGTTTGACATGAACTTTGACATCGAATTATACAAAGGGTGAATTTTTCCGGAGGCAGATGAAATGAGACGAATACCACTGAACAGGATGGTCATGGTGTTGCTGCTCGGCGTGGTGATGATTCTTGGCCCTGGAGGTGGCGCGGAAGCTGCAGATGACATGAAGTATGTGCAGGCGGACGGGCTGAGGATAGCCTATACGGAATACGGGCAGGGACGGCCGCTCGTGCTGATTCACGGCGGAGGGCTGACATCGGCCATGTGGGCTGAGCAGATTCCCGTACTTGCGGAAAAATTCCATGTTCTGGTACCTGATACCCGCGGGCACGGGAAGACGAACAATCCTGACCATGCCTTCAGCTATGAGCTTCTTGCGGAAGATGTCATGGCCTTCTGTCATGCGCTCGGCGTGGAAAAGCCCGTGCTTATGGGCTACAGCGACGG
>USNI01000262.1 GCA_900555975.1 uncultured Desulfovibrio sp.
GCAGCAGCAGCGCAAAGAAACCGGCGGAAAAAATGAGTATGAGGCGCGCCAGCAGAGAATCGGGCGACAGCCGTGCGGCCAGCCGCCTCATGCCGGCAAGAAGACCGCGTCCGCTTCCGGTCCCCGTCCGAGTTTCCGAAGAGGACATGACTACTCTGCCGTAATGGCGCTGGTGAATACATAACCGTCACCGCGCACCGTCTTTATGAGCTTGTTCTCACGGCCCTTGTCGCCGTCCCCGGTGTCGCGCAGGCGGGCGCGCAGGCGACAGACCTGCACGTCGAGACTGCGGTCGAAGGGACTGCGGTCCGTCTCCTGCCCCTGCAGTTCATCCTGAATGAAGTCGCGGCTGAGCACCTTCTGCGGATGCTCAAGAAAAATGGTGAGCAGCCGGTATTCGGCGCCGCTCAGATTCACCACCATGCCGCCGGGAGCGATGAGATGTCGGGCGGATATGTCCAGCGTCCAGCCGCTGAAGTGATAGGCCTTCTCTGGACGACCCGCCTCAGCCGACGTATCCTGCGTGCGACCGGAACGACGCAGCACGGCGCGGATTCTGGCCAGCAGCTCGCGCGGCTGAAAAGGCTTGACCACATAGTCGTCGGCGCCAAGTTCCAGTCCCACGACACGATCGGCCGTATCGCCGAGAGCCGTCAGAAAGATCACGGGCACGGAAGCAAGATTCTCCATGGCGCGAAGACGCCGGCACAGGGACAGGCCGTCCTCGCCGGGCATCATGATGTCAAGGACGATGAGATCGGGAACCTCGTTCTCGATACTCTCGAACATGGCCTTGCCTCCGTCGGCCACGCGCACGATGAAGCCGTGCTGACGAAGATAGTCGGCCATGAGGTCGCGTATATCCTGATCGTCGTCAACGACGAGAAGGGAAAGGGAATGCGTCTGCGAAGTATCGGTATCGGGCATGGTAAAGTCCTCCAGAACTGTCTGAGAAGACTATAGCCGGGAGCGGTATTAATCGCACCCTTTTTCCTGTTACAATATGTTTCAGGAAACTTGCCTCCTCTTGCCTACATGAGACTGAGCCGGCGCTCCACCTCGTCGATGATGTAGCGGGGCGTGGAGGCTCCGGCCGTCAGTCCCACGGTCCTGACGCCCGAAAAATCCTCCGCATGCAGCTCGTCGGCCGTTTCCACGAGAACCGTGGGAACGCCGCGCATGCGGGCAAGTTCCGCAAGCCTCTTCGTGTTGCCGCTGGACTTGCCGCCGGCCACCACCATGGCCTGCACGCGGGCCGCCACTTCTCCGGCTTCCTCCTGACGCTCCCTCGTGGCGTCGCAGATGGTGTCGAGCATGACGAGAGACGCGCCGAAACGGGAGGCAAGACGCCGGTGCATCTCATCGAAAATGAGCCTGTCCTGCGTGGTCTGGGCGGCAAGAACCATGGGACGCGCCTCCAGCACTTCCCGGTTCAGCAGTTGTTCCAGTTCGGCAAGGGAGGAAAAAATGTGACTTGCTCCCGCGGCGTAGGAAATGAGTCCCCGCACCTCGGGATGCTCCGCCTCGCCGTAGAGCAGCAGTTCCCGGCCCGATGCCGTGGCCTCGGCAATGGCAAGCTGGGCATTCTTCACTCTGGGACAGGTGGCATCCTCGACTCTGGCGCAGCGCTTGCGAAGTTCCTCCTCCACGTTTCTGGGTATGCCGTGCGCACGTATCAGCACGGACATGTCCGCTTCCGCCTCGGAAACGGATCGCAGACACCGAACCCCCCTGCGGGCATAGTCTTCGAGCACCTGCGGATTGTGGATGATCTCTCCGAGCGTGGCGACACGCTGTCCGGGACGGGAGGACACTATGGTGTCGAGCTTGTGCAGGGCAAGGGCCACACCCATGCAGAACCCGGCGTGACTTGCGCGTATGACGTTCATGAAAACCTCCGTCAGGATCTGGGGGCACGTCTGACGCGCCGCAGGAAAGGAGACGTCACCAGCTCGAAATAGTCGCGATGGAAGAACCATGTGATGACGAGCCAGGACGCCAGAAAGAGAAGACCTCCCACCACAAGCACGATGAACTGCTGCAGCAGCGGATGCCAGTCCTTCATGAGAAGAAATCCGTCATACATGACGGCAAGCATGATGCCGCAGCCCGGCATGGAGATGAGAACGCTCCGCCATGCCGTACCCCACAGTCCCGAAAAGGCGTCCCCCGCCCAGCGGCGGCAGGCCACGATCATGAGAACCAGCGCGTACAGAGCAATGCAGCCCGTGGTCACGAGAGCCACGCCCCTCGCGCCCATGACCGGAATGAGCAGCAGGTAGCCCGGCACCGCAAGCAGCGTAGCGATCGTGCCCACCACGGCAGGCGTCAGCGTATCCTGCATGGCATAGAAGGCCCGTCCCGTCACCTGCTGCAGAAGCCAGAACGGCACCGCAAGCAGCATGATCTGCAGCAGCGGCGCGGCTCCCCTCGTCTGGACGACGGAAAAGCTTCCCCCCTCGAAGATGAATCCCAGCACCGGTCCGGAAGCCGTTATCATCCAGGCCGCCACGGGAACGGCCACGATCATGCTGTTCTTCATGGTGCGTCCGAGCGTGTTCCGGAACTCGTCCATGTCCCCTCTGGCGGCCAG
>USNI01000263.1 GCA_900555975.1 uncultured Desulfovibrio sp.
TGGTCGAAAACGCGCCGGAACGGACATGTCTGTCGACCACGGGCACAAGGGCATCGTCCAGCCCGGCCATGAACGACATGCTGCGGTACACGCGCAGCCGAACGGCGCTTATTTTTCTGTTGTGCAGGAAGCTTGTGCCCTGCTGTCCCTCGACTTCCGGCAGATTGGGCACGAGACGCGAGACATAGGGCAGTCCGACGTGCACGGACGAGGCCGGAGCTTCAAGGGCAAGCTCGCCCTGCGCCGACACGAAGAGTCCGTCGATGGTGCCGCCGTCGGCAAAGACCTGCACCTGTCGTCCGGCAAGATGGGACAGGCCGGAAAAATGCGTGACGGGCTCGCCCTGATAGTTGAGGGCGCTGTCGAGAAAATAGGCTTCCGCGAGATCGTCGGCATCGAAGAAGCCGTCCATGCGCTCCACGAAGACGCCGCCTTCGCGCCGCACGAGGAACCAGAGCTGATCGTCGGGCACGCCGGGCATGGAGGCGGCATCAAGAAAGTTTCCGTCGGTCTCGTGCCTGTGCCAGCCGATGACCTCCTGCTCCTTCATGTAGGTGAGCGCGGCCATGGTGCCGTCGGAGAGCACGCACCAGAGCACGCTGTACGGCTCCTGCTGGAAGGCCCAGGAAACGATGTCCACGTCCCTGACCACATGACGGGCCAGAATCGTGAGATCCTGACTGAGATACTTGTCCGCGGAATAACTGTAGGCAAATTCCCGCACCGCGCCGGAGCCGCGCTGCACGTAGACGATGCTGCCGTTCAGCGACACCGCGGGGACGGCATCGCTGCCGCCGCTCGTGGTCTGGAGCTGGAAGGACACGGTGGAGGGCGTGAGCGCCACGCCTTCGGAAGGCGTAAGAAGCCATTCGCTGCCCTCGGTGCCGAAGGCGAGCGACGTGCGGTCGGGCTGAAGCCAGACGATGCGGTTGGCCTGCGTGGCGGCGAGCGTGACTTCGATGGCGTCGTCGTCCTTGGGGGGCGTGGAGCTTGCAAAGCTTTCGAACTCGCCGGAGCGCGACAGCCATACGGTGATGGGTCTGTTCGTGGTGGCGGCGTAGCCCAGACGCTGCTGATGGAAGAAGACCTGCGTGGGATAGTTGCCTTCGCCCTCAAACGGATTTTCATACTCCGGCGGCGTGTCCTCGATGTCGGCGCCGATGTTCTTGTCGTCGTAGTAGAGCGAGGCGCCGCTGTATACCATTTCAATCCGGTACGGTCCTATGGAACCTGAAGGCGCTCTGGCGTCTGTTCCAAGGTCGCCGGTTTCACAGGCGGCATACGATCCGGCGGGATTGTCTGAACTGCAGTCGGCCATCGCCCAGAAAGCTTCCGTCGTGGTGGTGTGTCTGGACTCCCACTTCCCCGGATGATCAGGATCATTGTCGTTGAAGATCCAGGAGGTGGTGTTCGTCGTCTTCGTCACCCGGACGAAGAGCTTTCCGCCGAGAAGAAAGGCGTTCTGTTCCGCCGCGTACACGGACAGGGCGGAAGTCGCGTCGGAGGACGGACGGGCATCGCCCTCGCCGGGGTAGGATTCATCGTGACCGGTGTCGACGTTTCTCGTGATGCTTCCCGCGTAGCGCAGAACGCCGGAAGTCAGCGCGCCCATGCGTATGCCGCTTATGGTCCCTCCGGTGGTCTCTCCATGTTCCGTACGGCCGATGAAACCGAACACGCCCTGCTTTTTCTTGTAGATGCGGTAGCTGACCGCGCCTTCCACGGCAGTCCATGAAATGCGGATGTGATAGTCCACGGAGTTCAGGTCCTCGGCCTCGATGGCGGCGGCTTCGGACGGCTTTGATTCGACGCCGTTTTCATCAATCGCCGTGACGAGATAGGAGTAATCCGTCTTCGACGGGCTTGCCGGCTTGTCGTCGCCGGCACGCTTGTCCAGAATGGAAAGCGAAGGGGTTCCCGGAGCATATATGGCCGGCATGAAGGTGAGCGTGGAAAAGCGCCAGTCGTCGTCGGCGTAGCGCGACACCTTGCACGGCGCGTAAGACGGATGGGCGAAGTAGATGACGTCCGCCGACTGGGCGAAGCGCAGATCGGCGAGATCCTCCACGGCGAAGGGAGCTTCCACGGTCATGATCGTTCCGTCCTTCGTGACGAGCGAGCCGTCCGGCAGCCAGACGCGCATGACGTGATCGCCGAATTCCAGCATGCGGCCCTGCGTGGCGGAAAACACGAAGGGCACGAGTCTGGCCTTTTCATGACAGGCCGCGCCGAGATAGCGGGTACCGGGACGCCGGGTCACGCCGCCCTGGGGCATGGGCACGAAGTTGAGCATCTCTCTTGTGCCCGTGGAGTAGCGCGGCTGATCCACGCGACCACGCATGAGCGGCGATATTTCGCCGCCGTTCAGGACGTTCTGGACATGGAAGGAAGGCATCAGTCCACCATCCTTTCCGCGAGTATGCGGGAACGCCATGCGGCCGGTTCGGGAGACTGCTGCGCGTCGGCCTCGACTCTGGCTCTGTCGAGGGCCTGTTCGAAAAGCTCATACCAGGTTTTCGCGCCGGCGCCCTGTTCCAGATAGGCCGAGATCTCGAAGGCCAGACGCCAGGCCAT
>USNI01000264.1 GCA_900555975.1 uncultured Desulfovibrio sp.
CATCCTGACCCGCGCCGACGCCGTGGCCGCCCTGGGCGTGGCTGGCATCGTGCTCATGGTGAGCTGGAACATGGCCCGCAACGCCGTGCTCACGCTCATGGACGGCGGCATGAGCGAGGAAACGCGCAAGGTGCGTGCCGCGCTTGCCTCCAACGCGCCCGCCTATCCGGCGCGCAGCGTGCGCATACGGGAAAGCGGCGCCCGACATTTCGTGGATCTGGTGGTCTCCGCGCCGTCCAATCTGCGCGTGGACATGGCCCACGAAATCGCCACCATGCTGGAAAACGTGGTCCGCGGCGTTCTGCCCGATGCCGACACCACGGTCCACATGGAGCCGGAAGACGAGAACCATCGCGACCTGTATGCCACCTCCTACCGTCTGGCCTCCCTGTACGGCCTCATGATCCACAATCTGCGCCTCGTCATGCAGGACGACGGCATGCACGTGGAAGTGCACATCGAACTGCCGGACGACATGCCTCTGGTCGAGGCTCATGAAAAGGTCACGGCCTATGAGACGGATCTGCGGCGGCGCGTGGGCGCGGTCTATGTGGTTTCGCACATGGAGCCGCAGGGTTGCCGCTCCCATGACACCGCTCCCGCCGTCAGCCTCGACGATGTGACGCGCTCCATAAAAAAGGCCATGCAGTCCTCTCCTCTGTGCGAACCTCATCACATTCACGTGCATACCGGCGACGACGGTACCACCGTCACCTTCCACTGCCGCTCCGACGCCACCACCGTGGGCGAGGGGCATGCGTTTGCCACACGTCTCGAGAAGAGCATCCGTGCCGATCTGCCGGACATCGGACAGATCGTCATTCATGTGGAACCGCAGCCCCGGAGCTGACCCGTGCTTCTGCCGTCTTCCGTCCGTACGCTGAGCGGGCCGTATCTCGGACTGCTCATGCTGATCGTATCCATCACCTCCACGCAGGCGGGAACGGCTGCAGCCAAGTTCCTTGTCGTGCAGGTGGGGCCGGAAGTCACCGTGGCTCTGCGCCTTGCCTGCGCCACCATGCTGCTTTTCATCGCGGTCCGACCCTGGAGACACGTCCCCTCGGGCAGAGAGTGGAAAAGCGTGCTGATCTACGGCGTGGCCATCGCCTTCATGAACGGCTGCTTCTATCAGGCTCTGGCCCGCATTCCCCAGGGCATGGCCGTGGCCGTGGAGTTCTCCGGGCCGCTCATGGTGGCTGTCTGTTCCTCGCGGCGCTGGACGGACGTGGCGGGCATCGTCTTCGCCGTGGCCGGACTGCTGCTCAACAGCGCGCTCGTCGTGGCGCTGGTGCTCGGTGCGGCCCGGTGGTATCGGGGGCGCAAACCCGATGCGGCCGCTCCGCGCGGCGTGGTCGGGCTGTTCGAAACGCTCGTCGAGTCGCTCGTGGACGATCTGATCGAACCCTGCGTGGGGCCCTCCTACCGCCGTTTCGCACCCTATCTGCTGACGGTCTTCTGCCTGAATAACCTGATGGGGCTGATCCCCTTCTTCCCCGGCGGTGCGAACGTCACGGGCAATATCGCCGTGGCACTGGTGCTCGCCGTCGCCACGTTCCTCGTGGTCAATCTTTCGGGCAGCCGCCACTACTGGAAAGACATTTTCTGGCCCGACGTGCCGACGTGGCTCAAGGTTCCCGTGCCGATCATTCCGCTCATCGAGCTGGTGGGCGTCTTCACCAAACCCTTCGCGCTGATGATCCGTCTGTTCGCCAACATGCTGGCCGGGCACGCCGTGATTCTGAGCCTGACGTGCGTGGTGTTCGTCACGGTGAAAATGGGCGCGGCGGTGAATGCTTCGATGACGGCGCTTTCGGTGCTCTTCTCGATCTTCATGAATTGTCTCGAGCTGCTCGTGGCGTTCCTCCAGGCCTATGTCTTCACGATGCTCTCGGCCGTCTTCATCGGACTGGCGCAGGAGCGAGGCGGCGAGGCGGATGCCGGAGCGGAAAAGTGATGCGGCCGGTGCGGCTCCTTTGTGACGTGGCCGGGCGGAAAAAGACGATAAAACGAATGTCAAACGTTAATGGATTGAAATTATGGAATTAGGAACTATCGGCGCCGCACTCGGCGCAGGTCTCGCGGCCATCGGCGCGGGGCTCGGTATCGGAAAGATCGGTTCGGCCGCCATGGAGGCCATCGGCCGTCAGCCCGAAGCTGCGGGCAAGGTCCGGACGAACATGATTATCGTGGCGGCCCTGATCGAGGGCGTCGCGCTGTTCGCCGTCGTGGTTTGTTTCCTGGCGCTCTGACGGTTTAAATCCGAGCGGATCATGGGACTTTTACAACCCGAAGCGGGCGTTCTCTTCTGGATGACGCTGGCGTTCGCCGTGGTTTTCATCGTGCTGGCACGGTACGGTTTTCCGGTGATCGTGCGGGCGATCGAGGAGCGCAAGGCGTATATCGACCGGTCGCTGGAGGAGGCCCGTGCCGCGGAGCGGAAGCTCCGGGAGCTCGATGCCGAGGGGCAGGCCGTCCGGGCTGCCGCCGAGCGCGAGCGCGGCCGGATTCTCCGCGAAGCCGCCGAGACGCGCGACGCCCTGCTGGCCGAGGCGCGCCGCAGGGCCGA
>USNI01000265.1 GCA_900555975.1 uncultured Desulfovibrio sp.
CATCGTCTATCCGGTTAGGACAGAGGCCTCTCAAGCCTCCAAGACGGGTTCGAATCCCGTTGGTGACACCAGACGACATTTCAAAGCTCCGCAGAGTTCTGCGGAGCTTTTTTGTTTTCCTTTCCGATCCGGGAAAAGCCTCAGAAGTGACGACACCTCAAAAAGCGGAACATTGTCTGCATATGACGACCCTTGGTGGATGTCGCCGCCTCAAAGGCCGGACAAAAGAAGGTCGAGTCTTCTCCAGAACCCGGCGGACGCCTGAGCCTCCGTAACTCTCTCATTCTGATCCCATACGGAATAAAAAACACGGCGTGCTCATCACACGCCGTGCCGGAAACATTCTGCCCGGCATAGCCGGACTTTTGCCGTCATCAGAAGGGAATATCGTCCATCGTGCTCGCTTCCGACGGAAACGCGGGACCGAGGTCCTCATAATTGTCCTGCTGCTGCGGAGCGCGACGCTGCGGAGCGGGACGGGAATTCTGAGCGGGACGAGGCGCCGACTGACGGGGAGCATAGCCCATACCGTCGCCTTCGGCAGGAGCTCCCGCATTGCGGCGATCCAGAAACTGAACACGATCGGCACGAATTTCCGTGGTATACCGGTCCTGCCCGTTCTGATCCTGCCACTTGCGAGTGGAAAGCTTGCCTTCCACATACACCAGGCTGCCCTTGCGCAGATACTGATTGCAGTTTTCCGCCGCACGCTGGAAGACCACGACACGATGCCATTCGGTACGTTCCACGCGGTTGCCGTCCTTATCCGTATACGATTCATCCGTGGCAACACGCAGCGTGGCGACAGGAGAGCCACTCTGAGTATAACGCAGTTCGGGATCTGCTCCGAGATGACCGATGATCATGACCTTATTCAACATGGAAACGAATCCTCTTTTTCAGGTGAACAACCCGGCGAATCAGGAAGAATCGCCTTCATACCGTCTCAACATAGACCGGATGCCCGTGAAACACAAGAAAAACCTGTCTCTTCCCCGGTGCAGTGCCATATACGTCGTATCCCCAAACCATTGCGCATGAGCATAACACTGAAAGGATCGCGGCAAAGGTCTCAGGATTTCGATGGCAAAATGTTCCCCCGATCCATCGCTTTCCGCCCCTTTTCATAACGCATCCGGCTTCATCTTTTTTCACTTTAAAAAGTGCCTCTGCGAAAAATTGACAGGATTGTCATATGCCTCTGCCGGGAAAGAAAAGGCTGAAAACGTCAAAAAAGCACGGGTTCCCCTGTTCCGGGACTTGACGATCACGCCGTACAATGCCAGAGTTTGCCGAAAGTGTATTGCACCTGCCGATCCCTGTGGTCCGGCAGGCATCAAGGCTCCCGACCGCAAGGCCGGTCCCATATACACGAAAATCAAGATCGTGTACGCTGTCAGGAGATGTGTACCATGGAAAAGAAAAATCTGGACTGGGCCAATCTGAGCTTCAGCTATATGAAGACCGACAAGCGCTTCGTGGCCAACTACAAGAACGGAGCCTGGGATGAAGGTCAGCTGACCGATGACGACAAGGTCGTCATTACCGAATGCGCCGGTGTGCTTCAGTACTCCCAGTCCTGCTTCGAAGGTCTGAAGGCCTATACCACGGAAGATGGTCATGTGGTCTGCTTCCGTCCCGACCTCAACGGTCAGCGCATGGAAGACTCCTGCCGTCGACTGGAGATGCCGGTGTTTCCTACCGAACGTTTCGTTGACGCAGTTGTGGAAACCGTTCGCGCCAACCTTGCCTGGGTCCCCCCCTACGGCTCCGGTGCCACGCTCTACATCCGCCCCTACATGTTCGGCAGCTCCGCCGTCATCGGTGTCAAGCCCGCTGATGAATACCAGTTCCGCATTCTGGTCACTCCCGTGGGTCCCTACTTCAAGGGCGGCGTCAAGCCCATCACCATCCGCGTCAGTGATTTCGACCGTGCCGCACCTCACGGTACCGGTCACATCAAGGCCGGTCTGAACTATGCCATGAGCCTCCATCCCATCATGGATGCCCATCGTCAGGGCTATGCCGAAAATATGTACCTCGATCCTGCAACCCGCACCAAGGTGGAAGAAACCGGCGGAGCAAACTTCATCTTCATTACCAAGGACGGTACGCTCGTCACTCCCAAGAGTGCCAGCATTCTGCCTTCCATCACCCGTCGCTCCCTGCTCTATGTGGCGGAGCACTATCTCGGCATGAAGGTGGAAGAACGTGAAGTGCCCATGACCGAAGTTCCTTCCTTTGTGGAAGTCGGCCTCTGCGGTACCGCTGCCGTCATCTCGCCCGTGGGCAAGATCGTCGATCACGACAAGGTAATCGTGGTGCCTTCCGGCATGGATGCCATGGGTCCCGTGCTCACCAAGCTGTATGATACGCTTACCGGCATTCAGATGGGCCGCATTGAAGCACCTGAAGGCTGGATCAAGCGCATTGCCTGACCTCAATCCGGCTCCGGACGCATCTGAAAAGATACGCCCGGCCGGTCTCCCCGGTCTTCATGCGTGATCCTCGTTGTACCGGCATGAAGCCCAGCATGAAAAGAGCGCCGTCTTCCAAAGGA
>USNI01000266.1 GCA_900555975.1 uncultured Desulfovibrio sp.
CTCCGGCGGAAAGAACGGCGGACGCCCGGCGTCCGCCGGATGTTCTAGGCTTTGTGGTGATGGCAGTGGCTCGGAATGGAAGCTGCGGGATTGCCTTCACGCATCATGCGCACGGCACAGAAGTTGCCGCACATGGCGCAGGCCTCCTCGTTCTTGTGAGGCTCGCGGCGCTTGTCGACGAGTTCGGGATCGATGGCGGCTTCGCGCATGGACTCCCAGTCCAGTTCCATGCGGGCTTTGGACATCTTGGCCTCGCGGGCTCTGGCACGCGGCGTGCCCAGGGCGTTTTCGCCGGCCTGAGCGGCCACTCTGGAGGCCATGACGCCCTGCTTCACGTCATCTTCGTCGGGCAGCGTCAGATGCTCCGCAGGGGTGAGATAGCAGAGAAAGTCCACGCCGGCCCGCACGGCCAGCGCGCCGCCGATGGCGCCGGCGATGTGGTCGTAGCCGGGAGTCGTGTCGGTCACGAGCGGTCCGAGCACATACAGGGGCGCGCCGTGCGTCAGCTTCTTGATGCCGACGATCTGCGCTTCCACTTCGTTCAGACTGACGTGTCCCGGACCTTCGATCATGCACTGGACGCCTTTTTCAAGACCGCGTCTGGCAAGCTGTCCGAGCATGATGACCTCCATCCACTGGGCGGCGTCACCGGAATCGCTGTTGGCTCCGGGACGCAGACCATCGCCGAGCGACAGCGTGACATTGTAGCGCAGAGCGATGTCGAGAATGCGGTCGAATTCGGTCAGCAGGGGATTTTCCTTGTTGTTGCGCAGCATCCAGCGGGAAAGAATGCTGCCGCCGCGGGAGACGATGCCCATGACGCGTCCGCCCCTGGCTCCCCATTCCGCGCCCTGTCGTGTGAGTCCGCAGTGCAGCGTCATGAAGTCCACGCCCTGTTCGGCCTGCTTCTCCACATCGGCGAAGATGACTTCCGGATCGATGGTGGCCGGATCCTCTCCACGGTCGATGTAGATCTGCGCCACGCCGTACATGGGGACGGTGCCGAGCGGGGCAGAGCAGCCTTCCAGCATCTGCATGCGGATGGCGTCGAGGTCTCCGGCAATGGACAGATCCATGACCGTGTCGGCGCCGGCATCCAGGGCGATCTTCAGCTTGCGCAGTTCTCCCTTCACGCTGCAGTGGAAGGGCGAGGTGCCGATATTGGCGTTGACCTTCACTCTGGCGGGCTGGCCCACGAGAATGGGACGCACGTTCTTATGATTCGGATTGCCCAGCAGCACCATGGTGCCGGCTTCGATGGCGGAGCGGATTTCTTCCTCCGTCAGTCCCTCTTCCTCGCACAGCCGGGCCTTATGCTGTTCAAACAGCTGAGCAAGTGCCTGATTCTTTTCAAAAATGGACATATTTCCTCCTCTCGGGGAGTCTTTTGTCGAGAGAGAATGTCTTCTCGTCTGTTCGCTATTCGAAACCTGTTTCCGGAGCGCAGGCCGTGCCGGAGCGTCGCGCGCATGGTCCGTCACGGCTTGCAGGCGTGTGGCGGAGGGACGGACAGACGAAGACGGCGTCGCGTTCCGGTTTTCCCTACTGCTTTTTTTCGATCTTTGCCCAGGAATCCTTGAGCGTCACGGTACGGTTGAACACGGGATGAGCCGCTGTGCCGTCGGGATCTGCGCAGAAATAGCCCACGCGCTCGAACTGCACGTGACTGCCGGCGGGAAGCGTGGCCAGATAGGGTTCCGCCTGTGCGGTGATCACCTTTTCGGAATCGGGATTGAAGTAGTCGAGGAACGTTTTGCCTTCTTCGATGTCGCTGTCGCTTTCGGTGGTGAACATCTGTTCATAGAGGCGGACTTCGGTGGGCACGGCATGTCTTGCGCTTACCCAGTGCAGCGTTCCCTTGACCTTGCGTCCGTCCGGACTGGATCCTCCGCGTGAGGACGGATCATGGGTGCAGTGCAGTTCCACAATGTTGCCGTCTGCATCCTTGATGACCTCTCGGCAGGTGATGTAGTAGGCGTAGCGCAGGCGGACTTCAGCGCCGGGAGCGAGGCGGAAGTATTTTTTTGGCGGATCTTCCCGGAAGTCGTCGCGATCGATATAGATTTCGCGGCAGAAGGGCACCTTTCGACTGCCGAAGGAGGCGTCTTCGGGATGCAGAGGCTGTTCGAACTCTTCCACCTGATCTTCAGGGTAGTCCGTGATGATCACCTTTATCGGATCAAGGACGGCCATGCAGCGGGGCGCGACGGCGTTGAGATGTTCACGGCAGCAGAACTCCAGCAGACTGTAGTGCACCACGGAATCGGCGGAACGGGCGATGCCTATGCGCGAGCAGAAGTCTCGGATGGCTTCCGGCGTGTAGCCTCTGCGGCGCAGACCGGAGATGGTGGGCATGCGCGGATCGTCCCAGCCTCGGACATAGTGTTCCTTCACAAGCTGGATGAGCTTGCGCTTGGAAAGAACCGTGTAGGTGAGCTGGAGCCTGGCGAACTCGATCTGCTGAGAGTGATAGACGCCCAGCGTGTCCAGCACCCAGTCGTACAGCTCGCGGTTGTTGTCGAATTCCAGCGTGCATATGG
>USNI01000267.1 GCA_900555975.1 uncultured Desulfovibrio sp.
CTTTTCCCGCAAAAAAGTTTAGTTTGCCTTTCCATGAAAAAGATGTCGCGCTTTCTTGTTCTGGTCTGTCTGCTTTCGGCCGCGCTGAGTCTTCTCTGCGGCGGAAGGCTCTCCGTCGCCGCCGAAGAACCGCCCTACACGTTCCATACCGAATGGGCCAAGCTCTCCGCCGTGGACGGCCGTCAGCTCACGCCTCCGCTGGAAAAGAACACCTGCATGGCCGTGCTCTGGCTGCTGCCCTCGCCGGGATACCACACCTATGCCCATGAAGCCGGCGACGAGGGCATTCCTCTGACCGTCACCGTGCTTGCCGACGGCAGGCCTCTGCCCGACGGCAAGGTGCAGGTCCACTATACCCGGGGCAGGGAAATCTCCCTCGCCGGAGGCGGACTGAGCCGTCAGCTCTTCGACGCCGCGCCCGTGTTCCTGGTGTTCCGGGAGGCAGAGCCGCGCGCCGTGACTCTGGACATCTCGCTGCTGGCCTGTTCCGACCAGCACTGTCTGCCCGTGCACACGCGCATTCTTCTGCCCACCGCGCCCTCCGAACTCAAGAACGCGGCTCAGATGCCCTGGTTCGCCGAGTTTTTCGCCAGCAAGGCCTGCTGCGACAACAACACGCCGCCGGAAATTCCGGCGGTTGCCGCGCCGGCTTCCGACGCTTCCGACGATGTGGCCCCCGGCAGATACGCCGATCTTCTGCCCGCCGCGCCGACTTCCGTCTTCCGGAAGCAGGCCGCGGACCGCACCGAACCTGCGGTTCCCCTGCCCTCCTCCGCCGACGACTCCGTTCCTGACGGAGAATACCGCTTCACGCCCCAGCATCTCGAGGGCAGCTTCCAGATCGACGGCTGGCTCAGAGCCGTGGGCCTCGGTCTGCTCGCCGGTCTCATTCTGAATTTCATGCCCTGCGTGCTGCCCGTGCTCACCATGAAGTTCTCGATCCTGCTCGACGACGAGGAGGACTTTGAGAAAAGACGCCGCACCATACGCGAGCACACGCTGTTCTTCGCCGCCGGCATCGTGGTGTGGTTCACCATACTGGCCGTGCTCTCCGGCGTCACGGGCATCCTGTGGGGACAGCTCTTCCAGAGCAGCGAAGTGATCTTTCTCATGCTGCTCATCGTGTTCTGCATGGGACTTTCCATGTTCGACGTCTTCCATCTGCCGGTGCTCGATCTGCAGGGCCATCACAGCTCCTCGCCGCGCATGCAGGCCTTCAGCACGGGCATGTTCACCACCCTGCTCGCCACGCCGTGCAGCGGTCCGCTTCTCGGCGGCGTGCTGGCATGGGGCATCACCAAGCCTCTGCCCGTGCTCATGACCATATTCGCGGCCACGGGCGTGGGCATGGCCGCGCCCTATGTGCTGCTTGCCTGCTTCCCCAGGCTCATCCGCTTTCTGCCCAGACCCGGCGCATGGTTCAGCGTGCTGGAACGCGTGCTCGGTCTTCTGCTCATGGCCACGGCCATCTATCTGTTCTCGCTTCTGCCTCCGTCTCTGCACGTCAAGACGCTCATCACCCTGCTCGTGGCCTCCACCGCCGCGTGGATATGGGGACGCTGGGGAAGTCTGCGCGGCTCCATCACGAGACGCATGTTCCTCGGCGCCTTCTCGGTAGGCGCCATCTTCCTTTCCGGATTCTGGGCCTTCCTTCCCGCGCAGCAGGAAATCGTGCCCTGGGTGACCTTTTCCGAAGAGGAATTCCGCGCCAGTCTCGGCAAGAAGGCCATGATCGTGGAATTCACCGCCGACTGGTGTCCCACCTGCAAGGTCATGGAACGCACCACGCTGGCCGCGCCCACCCTGCTGCCCATTCTTGATCAGTACTCCCTCACGGCGGTCAAGGTCGACATGACCTTCCGGGACGAATCCCATCAGAAACTGCTGCGCGCGCTCAACAGCGTCAGCATTCCGCTTCTGGCCATCTTCCCCGAAGGAGACGGCGCCTCCCGGCCCGTCATCCTGCGCGACATCTACACCACCACGGATCTGCATCTGGCTCTCCGTCAGGCCAAGATCCCGCACAAGCGCATGGTGGAAATGCTGAATCCGGTCAAGCTTCTCAGTGAACCCAGGAAATAGGCGGCAGACGCCCCGTTCCGCAAACACAAAAAACAGGTCCTCCCATGAACACAATCAAGACGCTTCCTGAATTCGCCACTCTTTCCGAACTGGAAATCAACGCCGCTCTCGACGCCTACGACGACTCCGTGGAAGAAGAGCACTCAAGCTGCGGCGGCGGAGAAGAAAACGAACCCGCTCCCGACAGCCCCGTGGTGGCCGAGGTGTTCCGCCTCATCCGCGCCTATACCGACCGCATGAACACGCTCATCACGGAAGCCAAGGAACAGAACAGGGAAATTTCGGAAAACTTCCTTGCCGACCTCTTCGCCTTCGAACCGGAGGCTCCCATCGAACGCATCGCCTTCGACTTCGTGACCGACGCCGTGCTCGACGAAGAAGACGACGAAAACTGATCCGGACACAGCCTTCCTGATTGCGCACGGAACACGAACGGGGCGCG
>USNI01000268.1 GCA_900555975.1 uncultured Desulfovibrio sp.
GCCTTTCGCCTTTCCCGCCTTTCGCCTTTCCCGACATCCCCGCCGGTTCCGGCCTCCGGCACGGGACTTGACAGAAACGGCAGTTCAGGCACAGTGGTTTTCTTTCGGCGCCCATCATCCATCCGTCCTGGGGGCCGTACGCTCTGTTTTTCTGCCGTGCGGTCACCTCAACGGGACATGTCTTTTTTCAGGATGCATCATGAAAATCTTCTCCATTCTGCTCTGCCTTGTGCTGGGTCTTGCCTCGCCCGCGTTTGCGGCGGACAGGCAGATTGTTGCCTCGGTGTTTCCGGTATGGCTGCTTCTGAAGCAGGTGACACGGGACGTTCCCGGCATTGAGGTCGGGCTGCTTCTGCCTGCGGGCACGGGCTGCCCTCACGACTACTCCATGACGCCGCAGGACAGGCGTACGCTGGCGCGTGCCGACGTACTTGTGATCAACGGACTCGGGCTGGAGAGCTTTCTCGGCGAGCCGGGCAAGTCCGCGCAACTCATGAAGGAAGGTGCGGTTCTCATCGACATTTCCAGCCGCGTGGATCAGCTTCTGCCCGACGACGGGCATGACGGCCACGGCTTCAATCCCCACATTTTCGCCAGTCCCGCCATGATGTCCCGCATGGCCGTGTCCCTTGCCGGGCAGCTTGCGCAGCATGATCCCGAACACGCCTCCCTGTACGAAGAAAACGGCAGGCGCACGGCCGAAAGACTCGACGCCCTTGCCGCGGACTTTGCCGCGCTCGGCAGCAGGATCGCAGGACGCGGCGTGCTCGTGCAGCACAACGTGTTCAACTATCTGGCCCGGGACACCGGGCTTGTCGTGGACGCCATGGTGCAGGCCCATGAAGGACAGGAACCTTCCGCCCGCGAAATGCTGGATCTTGTACGCATCATCCGCGAAAAGCACACGGCTGCCGTGATCACCGAACCGCAGTATCCCGCCCGCACCGGCAGAACGCTGGCCGCAGAAACCGGCATTCCCTGCATTTCACTCGATCCTGTGGCGTCCGGACCTTCCGACGCTCCCGATGACTACTATGAAACCGTCATGCGCGGGAATCTGCGCATTCTGGAGAATTCGCTTGGAACAAAACAATGATGCCGCCATCGTCTTTGATCATGTCAGCGTGACGCGCAGCGGACTGAGCATTCTCGATCAGGTCAACGCCACGGTGCCGCGCGGCAGCTGCACCGTTCTCATCGGTCCCAACGGCGCGGGCAAGACCACGCTGCTGCTGGCACTGCTCGGTGAAGTGAGCTATCGCGGCAGCATCATCCTCGGAGGCGGCAGGGGTCTGCGCATAGGATACGTCCCGCAGAAGCTGGCCCTCGACAGAGGCATGCCCTTCACCGTGGCGGAATTTCTTTCCATGGGCGTGCAGAAGCGTCCTCTGTGGCTGGGCATTTCCCGCGGGGCCAGAAAACAGGCCCTCGATCTGCTTGACATGGTGCATGCCGCCCATCTCATCCGCCGTCGCGTGGGCACGCTTTCCGGGGGCGAAATGCAGCGCGTGCTGCTCGCGCTCGCCCTGCAGCAGAACCCGGAACTGCTTGTGCTCGACGAACCTTCTGCTGGCGTGGACTTCGAAGGCGGACGCCTCTTCTGCGAACTTCTCGACGATCTGCGCAAAAGTCAGGGCTTCACCCAGATCATGGTCAGCCACGATCTCGGCATGGTCGCGCATCATGCCACCTGCGTCATCTGTCTGAAGCGTCGCGTCATCGCCCAGGGACCGCCCGACAAGGTGCTCAACGGCGACGTGCTGCAGGCGCTCTTCGGCATGCACATGGGACTCATCTGCGCTCAGGATCACACCCACAGCATGCCCGGAACCTCCGTCGCAGAACCTTCTCCCAGGGAGCACCATCATGCCTGATCTTTCCTGGCTCCTTCATCTTGCCTCGCTCTTCCCCCTCGACGGCATGGACATGCGCTTCATGCAGCAGGCACTCGTGGCCCTCGTGCTGCTCGCCCCCATGACCGCCGCTCTCGGCGTGCAGGTGGTCTGCTACCGCATGGCCTTCTCCGACGCCGTGGGGCATTCCGCCTTTGCAGGTGTGGCCATCGGTCTGATTCTGGGAGTGAATCCGCATATCTCCATGCCGCTGTTCGGTCTTGCCGTGGGCATCGTCATCATGTTCATGCAGCGATTCAGCGCACTGCCTTCCGATACCGTCATCGGCGTGGTCTTCTCCGCCGTGGTGGCGGCAGGTCTTGCCGTGGTCAGCCGCAACAACACCATCGCCCGCGATCTTCAGCAGTTTCTCTACGGCGACATCCTCACCATGACCGAGACCGACATCTGCTGGCTGCTCGCGCTCTTTGCGGTCTTCGTGCTCTTCCAGATCTTCGCCTTCAACCGTCTGCTCTACGCAGCCACGAGCGGCATCATCGCCCGGGCGCACCGCGTGCCCGTGGCCCTGTTCGAGTACCTTTTCGCCGCCCTGCTCGCGCTTGTGGTCATGTTCTCGGTGTGGGGCGTGGGCGTGCTGCTCGTCACGGCCATGCTCATCGTGCCG
>USNI01000269.1 GCA_900555975.1 uncultured Desulfovibrio sp.
CAAGGCTGAGCCGATAGGATGCCGCGTCCATGTTTCTGCGGGCGGCACGTCCGGCAAGCACCCTGTCATATGCATTTTCGTCGAGCCTCAGTCCCTTTTTCTCAGCCCACGTCAGAAGAATCATGCGGGCGCGGGCCTTTCGTTCCGCCTTTTCTCCGGCTTCCTGCTTCATAAGCGCAAGCGTGGTCTTCAGACTGTCCGGAGAATCGAACTGCCGCTGCAGATACTGGCGGGAGCGAAGCATGATCTCCCGTCGGCATGCGTTCATCAGAGCTTCCGGGACATTGACCTCATGTTGTCTCTCGATGGCATCCCGCAGCATTCGGCGGCCTTCCGATAAGCGATGCACTCTGTCCATTTCCAGCGCACGAACATGAGCGCTGCGTCTCAGGGCCGCTGCATCATGAAAACCGAGCTTCCTGGCCAGCTCATCCGTGAGCACGGGGAGTTCTTCCCGTTCCACGCCTCGAAGCGTCACAACAAGCTCGATCTGCCTTCCGCGCATGGAGGGATCGGGATAATTGTCGGGACAACGTGTACATCCCGTGCCCGTCTCCCCGATGCTCAGACTCCGCACCACAGGATCAAGATCCGGAACCTTTTCACCGGGCCGGACCGGCATGAGCCGTATCCGGCATATGCCGGTATTCATGCCGGGCACCGTGCGCCCGTCCATCCGCCCCGTCACCTCGGCCTCGACCAGATCCCCGTCCTGAGGTCGTCCCACGGTCACGGAGATTTTTCTGCCCTCACGGCTCAGGATTTCCCGCAGGAAAAGTTCTTCCTGCACAGGATCCGCCCGGGCCTCCTGAATCTGAACATGCATGGACTCCAGATCTGGAATCTCCCCATGCTCAAGGACGCAGAATGACAGGGCAAACGCAGACGCGCTTCCCCGTCGTGCGTTTTCCCCTTGATATTCAAAGCCGGTCACGGGAGTCAGACGCTCTCTGTCACATGCGGCCGTCACGGCACGATCCACGAGCATATCCGTCACGGCCTCGGAAATCTGGGGGTAAAAACGCCTTTCCACGACTTCCAGAGGAACCTTTCCCGGACGGAATCCGGCCATGCGGAAGGAAAGACCGAACGGCACGGCAGCTTTTTTCCAGGCCGAAAGCACTTCGTCCGGAGAACAGGAACAGGAAAGCCGACACCATCCGCCTTTTTTCTTTTCTATCGTATATTCCATGAGATACTCAGCAACTGCACATTCTTTTTGCCGGCAGAGGACTGCTCGCGCATCGGCGCTCCACCGGCAGCCGCCCGTTACATCTTCGGACGTTCCGTTTTCTCTTCACCGTCACGGAGCGTCCCCATGACAAGCTCGACATGCCCCGTTTTTTCCTCCACGCGTTCGCAAAGTACCGTCAGACCGCGTCTGCGATAAAATTCCACGGCCCGGACATTTTCCCTGTATACGCACAGGGACAGTCCGGGATGCATCCGCCCGGCGATGCGGAACATTCTGCTTCCCAGTCCCCTTCCCTGCGCCTCGGGAGCGACGAAAAGAGCCGCCAGAAACGAACCGACAAAGGCCAGAAACGCATCCGGCTTTCCGGTGTCGTCATCGACATGCAGAACGATCTCGTCGCTCATGGGCAGATACAGGGAACGCATATCTGCCGCAGCATTCTCCCAGAACCTGCGGGGAATGAAATCGTGTGCCTGCA
This sequence comes from uncultured Desulfovibrio sp., assembly GCA_900555975.1. Taxonomy (GTDB): domain Bacteria; phylum Desulfobacterota; class Desulfovibrionia; order Desulfovibrionales; family Desulfovibrionaceae; genus Mailhella. The sequence goes on from USNI01000269.1 coordinate 1,674, forward strand.
AAGATGCCTCCAGCCATATGCGGACGACGTCTTCCATATCTTCCTCTTCATAGGGACGTATCATGCTGCCTCCGGCGCCGATATTGTAACAGAACCGCAGGAATGGCAAGGCGGGAACGATGTCCCGCCACATGCTTGCACTTGCCGCCGGCTCGTGTCATGCTGCACTCCCGATCACAGGGGAACCCCTCCCGTATCCCGGCATGCGGACATCGCCGGAAAAGGGATTTCATACGCCTCCCGCACGGCGACATGCCGCCGGGGGACGAAACACCCGTCCGACATGATCCCGCAGAGCATGACCTTTCCGCGCCGCACGACCGTCCGGGCCGGCGGAACCGGCGGTCCGACATGGTCCGTCCTTCCGAAAGCCATGACGCTCCCCTGTAAACCTTCAGCGAGGTACACCTATGAAGATTCCTGCCACCGGGGCCGCAGCCCTTGCCCTCATATTGATCTGTTCAGCCGTTCCCGCATCCGCCATGCCCGGCATGCAGGGCGGAACTGCGGCGCCGTCAGCCGATCCCGCGGAACGTTTCAACGCCATGGACGCCGATCACGACGGAAACATGACCTGGGACGAACTCTCTTCCGCCCGTCCCAATCTCAACCGCAATGCCTTCGACACCATCGATGCCGACCATAACGGTTTCATTGACCTTGAGGAATGGAAGGCGTTTTCCGCAGGACACGGCGGATCCGTCTCCATGCCCGACATGGAAGGCATGATGAAGGCCATGCGCGAAGCCGGAGGACCGTCTTCAGCCACAGGCTCAGGCATGCCGCTCATCATGCCCCCGGCGTCCTCCGGCTCCTCCGTTCCCTCCGGCAGCGGAACGCACG
>USNI01000270.1 GCA_900555975.1 uncultured Desulfovibrio sp.
CGGGAAAAACAGAAGAGAGGCACCCTGCTGTGGGTTCTGGACAAGACAAAGACAGCCATGGGAGCCAGGCTGCTTCGCGCCTGCATCGAACAGCCGCTGATTCACAGAGACGAAATCATCAAGCGCCAGAACGCGGTGGAAGAGCTGAACATGAACTATATCTCCCGGGAAGAGATATGCGAGTACTTAAATCCCATCTATGACCTGGAGCGTCTGATAGGGCGAATCAGCTATAAGACAGCCAATCCAAGGGACCTGATTGCCTTCAGAAGCTCTCTGGAAATGCTTCCCTATATCAAACGGATACTGGGAGAGTTTAACAGCGAACTTCTGGCAGAGCTGGGCCGGGAGCTGGATCCCCTTCAGGATATCTTCCAGCTTATAGGGGATGCCATTGTGGAGGAGCCGCCCATTACGGTCAGGGAAGGCGGCATCATAAAGGACGGCTACAACCAGGAGGCGGACAAGCTGCGCCATGCCAAGACAGAGGGTAAGAACTGGCTGGCGGAGCTGGAGGCAAAGGAAAAAGAAAAGACAGGCATTAAGACCCTGAAGGTGAAATTCAACAAGGTATTCGGTTACTATTTTGAGGTGACCAACTCCTTCAAGGACCAGGTGCCGGATTACTATATCCGCAAGCAGACCCTGACCAACGCGGAGCGGTTTACCACCGATGAATTAAAGCAGCTGGAAGACATCATCATGGGCGCGGAGGAAAAGCTGGTGTCCCTGGAGTATGACCTGTTCTGCGAGGTCAGGGACAAAATCGGGGCAGAGGTCATCCGCATTCAAAAGACGGCCAAGTCCATAGCTGGAATCGACGTATTCTGTTCCCTGTCCGTGGTGGCAACCCGGCGCAACTATGTGAAGCCCTCCATCAACGACAAGGGCGTGATTCAGATTAAGAACGGCCGCCATCCCGTGGTGGAGGCCGTGACGGGACGGGCGGCGTTCATTCCCAATGATCTCGTCATGGACGAAAAAAGGCATCTTGTGCTCATCACGGGGCCGAACATGGCGGGCAAGTCCACGGTGCTGCGTCAGACGGCCATCATCGCCATCATGGCGCAGATGGGGTCCTTCGTTCCCGCCGCCGAGGCGCGTATCGGTCTTGTGGACCGCATTTTCTCCCGCGTGGGTGCTTCGGACAATCTGGCGCAGGGGCAGAGCACCTTCATGGTGGAAATGATGGAGACCGCGCGCATTCTGAGGCAGGCCGACAAACGCAGTCTCGTCATTCTGGATGAAATAGGCCGCGGCACCAGCACCTTTGACGGACTGGCCCTGGCATGGGCCGTGGTCGAGGAGCTTGCCCGACGCGCCGGAGGCAGCATACGCACGCTCTTCGCCACGCACTATCATGAACTGACCGCGCTGGCCGGTTCCCTGCCCGGCGTGTGCAACATGAACATTGCCGTACGGGAGTGGAACGGAGACATCGTGTTTCTGCGGCGGCTCATTCCCGGACCTGCGGACCGCAGTTACGGCATCGAGGTGGCCCGACTTGCGGGAGTGCCGTCCTCTGTGGTACAGCGTGCACGCGAGATTCTCGCCCAGCTTGAGGCCGCCCGCGGCAAGGCCCGCGTGGCCAGGCTCGAAGCCTCCATCCTTCCCGGACTTGAGATCACCGCCGCGCGTTCCGGACGGCACGCCGCCGCAGCAGGGCCGGCTCCCGTGCCGGAGCCGCCCGTGCGGAAGGAACCGGAGGAGGAGCATCCCATCTTCGAGGCCCTGCGCGGCGTGAATCCCGACGCCATGACACCCATGGACGCTCTGCGGCTCATCAGTGACTGGAAAATGCTCTGGGGCGGAGCCCCGAAGACGCAGACCGGCGTCGTGGCGGACAAAACGCGGAACGGAGAACCTGCTCCGGATTCTTCCGGCTGTGAGGCCGGATGCCGCCCGTCGGAAGAAAACGACGACGGAACGTTCGAAAAAAGCCTCCTCCCGGCGCGCACGCGGCGAAAGCAGCGCGGCCCGATGAAAAAAAGGACGGGCCTCCGCATGACGGCGGCCTTCAACCATGACAAGGAAATCTATGAAACCCTGTGCAGTTTTTTCAGGAATCCGCGTGGCGGCATGGATGCTCTGCTTCGCCGTCCTGCTTGTCGGATGCGGTCGCAAGGGCGATCCTCTGCCGGACTACTCCGTTGATGCGTTCTCCTTCACCTCGCTCGCTGCTGAGGCCGCCGCCGACGGTGCGGTCACGTTCCGCGGAAACGTGACCGGGGCTTCGCAGAATCTGGAGTACATGGTCCTTGAAATGCAGGCCGTGGACGGTGAACTGTGTGAAGGCTGTCCCTTCCTCGCGCAGGAGCAGCACCGCATAGACAGCCGCGACGCATGGGAAAACGAAACGGGTTCCTCCTTCAGCTTCGTGTACCGTCCGGTCTTCCCCGGTACCGCCTACCGCTGGCGTCTTGTCGGACATAATCTCTATTCCGGTCTGCCTGACGTCGTCAGTCCCATACAGACCGTCTTCATGGAAGGCTCCGTATACGGAGACCTTGCCA
>USNI01000271.1 GCA_900555975.1 uncultured Desulfovibrio sp.
CGTCAAGCAGCCCGAGGAAACGCCGCTTGCCATGTCGGTGTTCATTTCCTGGTTCCCCATGCTGCTGCTCATCGGCGTGTGGATCTTCTTCGCGCGTCAGATGCAGGGAGGCGGCGGCAAGGCGATGTCCTTCGGCCGTTCCCGCGCGCGCATGCAGGATCAGAATCAGGTCGGCAAGGTCACGTTCGCGGATGTCGCGGGCGTGGACGAAGCCAAGGAAGAACTTGCCGAAGTTGTTGAATTTCTTTCCAATCCCCGTAAGTTTACGCGTCTTGGCGGACGCATTCCCAAGGGCGTGCTGCTCGTCGGGCCTCCCGGAACCGGCAAGACTCTGCTGGCGCGCGCCGTGGCCGGTGAAGCCGGCGTGCCGTTCTTCTCCATTTCCGGTTCCGACTTTGTGGAAATGTTCGTGGGCGTGGGCGCCTCGCGCGTGCGCGATCTTTTCGCGCAGGGCAAGAAGAACGCTCCCTGCCTGATCTTCATCGACGAAATCGACGCGGTAGGCCGTCAGCGCGGCGCGGGTCTCGGCGGCGGTCACGACGAGCGCGAGCAGACGCTGAACCAGCTGCTCGTGGAAATGGACGGCTTCGAATCCAACGAGGGCGTCATCCTCATTGCGGCCACCAACCGTCCGGACGTGCTTGATCCGGCGCTGCTGCGTCCCGGCCGCTTCGACCGGCAGGTCGTGGTCTCCACGCCCGATCTGCGCGGACGCGAACGCATTCTTGAAGTGCACACCCGCCGCACGCCTCTGGCCAAGGACGTGAATCTCACCGTTCTTGCCAAGGGCACGCCCGGCTTCTCCGGCGCGGATCTCGAAAACCTTGTCAACGAAGCCGCGCTTCAGGCGGCCAAGCTCAACAAGGACCGTCTCAACATGTCGGACTTCGAGTACGCCAAGGACAAGGTGCTCATGGGCAAGGAACGCCGCAGTCTCATCCTCAGCGACGAGGAAAAGAAGATCACCGCCTATCACGAAGGCGGACATGCTCTTGCCGCCAAGCTGCTGCCCGGCACGGATCCGGTGCACAAGGTGTCCATCATCCCCCGCGGCCGCGCCATGGGCGTGACCATGCAGCTGCCCGACGAGGACAGACACGGCTACTCCCGCGACTTTCTGCGCAACAACCTCGTGGTGCTGCTCGGCGGCCGCGTGGCTGAAGAGATCATCATGGGCGACATCACCACGGGCGCGGGCAACGACATCGAACGCGCCTCCAAGATGGCCCGCAAGATGGTCTGCGAATGGGGCATGAGCGAAAAGATCGGTCCGCAGACCGTGGGCGAGCACGAAGAGGAAGTCTTCCTCGGCCGCGAATGGGGTCACACGCGCTCCGTGAGCGACGACATGGCCCGTCTGGTGGACAGCGAAGTCAAGGCGCTCATCGACGAGGCCCGCGAACGCTGCCGCACGCTGCTGACCGAGCACATCGACATGCTGCACGCCATTGCCAACGCCCTGCTGGAGCGGGAAACCATTTCCGGCGAGGACATCGACATCCTCATGAAGGGCGAAAAGCTGCCTCCCTTTCAGATCGACGGACAGAATGCGGGCGAATTCCGCATCGAGGCCGAAGAGAATGCCGATGCGCAGGGCGGCCATTCCGGCAACGGCGGGAACGACGCCGAAAAGACCGGTGCCGCAGAGGCGCATGACGCGGACGGAAACGGCGCCGCAGACGAAGACAAAGCGCCTGCTCAGGCCCCGAAGGAAGAAAACGTCGTGAACGGCGGGTCCGCTTCCGGCGACGAGCCTGGCAGGAGCGACAGGTAATGGATACGGTCTGGATGCTTCGAAACGGGGCATTCAGCCCTGTTTCCTCCGAAAAACAGGGCGGTACGCCGTCGCGCTTCACGTTGTGGGGCGTGGTGAACGTAACGCCCGACTCGTTTTTCGACGGAGGCAGGTACCCCTCGTTCGAAAGTGCCTTCTCGCACGCCAGACGCCTTGCGGCCGACGGCGCGAGGATTCTTGATCTTGGCGGAGCGTCGTCCCGTCCCGGCGCCGGCGACGTGCCCGTGGAGGACGAAATGCGCCGCGTGCTGCCTCTCGTGCGCGCGCTGTCCGAGGGACGCGGCAGGCGCACGCCTCCGGACACGCTGCTCTCGGTCGACACCTGGCGCGCCAAGGTGGCGGCCGCCGTGCTCGAGGCTGGAGCCGACATCATCAACGACATCTCTGCCTGCCTGTGGGAGCCGGAGCTTTCGGACGTGCTCGCGCAGTACCGTCCGGGCTACGTGCTCATGCACTGCCGCCGCGGCGCCACGCCCGGCACCATGCAGAACGATCCGCATTACGACGACGTGGTCGAGGAGGTCATGCGCTTCTTCGAGGAACGCATGAACGCCATGGTCAAGGCCGGTCTGCCCGAAGAGAACATCATTCTCGATCCGGGCATCGGCTTCGGCAAGAGCGCGGAGCACAACTGTCTGCTGCTTTCGAGCGTGGAACGGCTGTTCGGCTTCGGCCGTCCCGTGCTTCTCGGCGTGTCCAACAAAAGCCTCTT
>USNI01000272.1 GCA_900555975.1 uncultured Desulfovibrio sp.
CATGCCCTTCGCCTGTCCGGAGTCATCCTTCCGCAGCGCGCCCTGCGTCGTTCAGTCCGGTCGGCGCCCGGGGATGGTGATGATGCCGTTATTGTCGTATATCCTGAACAGACCGATATCCCGCGCTCTGTCTTCGAGCCTTCTGTCGCTCAGTCTGTCCCGGGCCGTACGCAGGGTATCATGTCCGCCCTCCCGCCTTACGCCGCGGAAGATGTCCATCGGTCCTTCGGCGAGATCGCATTCCAGGCGAAGTTCGGGACATTGCAGTCCCAGAAGGGGGAGATCCATCCTTTTTCTATGGATGACGAGCCGCGTCCTTTTCTGCCGATCATCGTCTGCGAGGCTGTAGGAAAAAAACGTGGTCGGGAAATAGACGTCGGCGCACAGACGAAAATATCGCGCCCCCGTGGAGCAGCAGTCGAGGATGTCCCCGGGCAGGGAGGCATAGAGTCTGCGAAGTTCCGCGGAGTTGAGCAGCAGTCCTCCGAGGGCGGCGAGGCACTCTTCGGGACGGTCCTGCCGCAGGGAAAGCCGCTGTTCTTCCCTCTCCCGTTCCCGCGGCCATGCCATGCTTCTGCGCGCCAGGGCCAGCGCAAGAAGCAGCTGGCTCTGTTCTTCGTTCAGGGTCACGGCTCTGGAGCTTTTCGGACGTCCGGCCCGGCCCTCCTCACGGCACGGCGCCACGCTGACGGACAATGACGCATCGCCGGAGAGCAGCATGCACATCGGCGTTCCGGAAGATCCCTGCAGAAAGGGAAAGCTGTCCCGGGCATGAGCGAGTGCTTCCGCAGACAGATTCTCCCGGCAGGCATCGAAGAAAATTCTTTCCCCCATGCGGCTGCGCGACTGCCAGAGTTCTTCGGCGCACGCCCAGCAGCCCGCGTGACGTCTGTCGAAGCAGGGCTGAAGGACCGCGGCCGCTTCGGGATGCATGGTCACTTCGTAGAGCCAGATGGACGTATCCGTCCAGGCATGCTTGTCGCCGCCGCCATGACAGCCCCGGTACGGCCTGAAGCGGGCGAACTCCGCGATGTCGTACATGTCCGGCCTGAGACCAAGTTCCTCCTGCAGCTCCCGGCGCAGCGCGTGCTCATGCGCCTGCACGGCATGACGGCCGAGACCTTCGGGACGGAAAAGCAGACGGAGCTTTTCCTTCCGGGAAAAGGAAGGCGGCATGTCCCTGATGTCCAGACGCCCGCCCGGCAGAACGAGATCGCCCCTTTTCACCCGGTCGGGATCGTTTTTGTCCAGCTCCCGTTCATGACAGAGAAAAAGCTCTCCGCAGCGGATCAGCGCGAAGGACACATGACTGATGCGCACCGCCGGTTCTTCCGCATCCTTCGCAAGATGTTCCGCCATGCGCTCAAGAAGCCGGCGTCGATCCTTCGCGCACTCTCCGTCCGTCCAGAACGCCTGAGAAAAAAAGCCCTCCCCCGCCGGACGCGGCAGCAGACGCAGCATCGACACGGCGGCCGTCCTGGCCGCATAGGAAACGAAACGCCACTCTCCGCGCTCAAGACATTCCGGATCCAGCACGCCCGTCCCCCCGAAAAGCAGACGGACGAAGGTCAGGCAGGTTTCGATGTCCCTCCCGCATTCGGGAAAACGTTCGAGCAGCGCGGCATGAAGTTCCTCCTCCGCCATGCCGAACGAGGAACCTTCCTCCCCCACGCAGGGAAGAAGCCCGCTGAGAAAGCGCAGCATGTCCGGAATCATTGCTGGCCACCGTCCCCGAGCTCGTCCTCACAAAGCGCCAGCCGGTCGCCGAGCTCGCAGAAGAGCGGACGATCCCTGAGATTCTGCGTGTTGAAGTCAAAACCATACGCAAAGCCGGAAAGACTCTTTCTGGTAAAGGAGACCTGGGACCAGAACATCAGCCTGAGCACATCCCAGGCCGTAAGCGCCAGACTGTCCGGAAAATCTGCCGTGATGTTGATAAACCTGCTTCTGTATTCATCAGATGAGTCGGCATATTCTTTCAACATGCCCATGTATCTGCAGCCGACCTCATGCATGAACGCATCATTGTCTCTGTATCCGTCATTTCTTTTTCCAGCAAGTATGCTTTCGTTGTCAAAAAATCTCCTTGCTGCTGAAATCATATCCGTACGAACAGATATTGTATTGTATTCATGACCATATGTCTCACTGATGAATCCGGCGAACAGTAAAAACACTATGCCGACCTCACGCTCCGTCACATGTTTCAGATAGGACGTGTGGGCATTGATATTTCTCAAGTATTTCAAACTCCTTGCATAAAATCTGGCTGGTATTGAATCGATATATTCACTCTCATGGCACGAATAGATGTACGGAGCCTTCACATGATCGAACTCTATCAGTATCTTATTGATGAGCATATTGTAATATATGGATTTTCCATCCCCGGTGACATGAAGGGGAAGCATTTCGGCAAGCTCCTTCAGGAAGAGGACGGTATCCTCCTTTCTCTCAAAGAGAAACTCCCCCGAATCCTTGAAGTCGAACT
>USNI01000273.1 GCA_900555975.1 uncultured Desulfovibrio sp.
CCTTAACGAAACCGGCCCTTACCGCAGCACGATGTCGCTCTGACCGGCCAGGCGGCCGTCGGCATAGACCTCGATGCGGTAGGTTCCGGCCGTGAAGCCGGCGCCGTCGTTGTAGTAGACGCCCACGGCCAGGTCTTCATTCTGGTAGTCGACGTCGCGCGAAGCGGTGTAGGTCAGCCGCTCGCCCTCGAACACATGACCGAGATGCGCGCCGCAGTTGTTGCACTCAATCTCCACCCGATACCCGTCGGCATCGGGAAGACGACGCACCATGTCCGGCAGCGCGTCGTCGAAGGCCGGCCAGCCGCAGCCGGAATCAAACTTGTCCTTCGACCGGTACAGCGCCACCCCGCACTGACGGCACAGATACGTCCCCGCCGCCTCGTTCCTTTCGTAGGCACCGGACCACGGCGCTTCCGTGGCCTTGCGGAGTATGACCTCCGCCTCCATGGGCGTCAGAGGCGGCACCGCGGCATCGCCCCGCGCCACTAAGCGAAATCCGTTGTCCCTCATCATGGGAGCGTCCTCTCCTGAAGCGTTGAAGTTCGGACGGAACGCCTGCGCAAAGGCGACATCCATCCGGAAAAGGGCCAGCATCAGCCATGCCATGACAAAAATGCGTCGGGCGCCGGTCCTGCCGTTCATGCGCTTTCCTCCTTTAATTGATAATCATTCCTGATAAAGGAGGATAATTACGACCGTTTCAAAACGCAACTCTTTTTTCCGGACGCGTCCTGCCCCGGGACGGACGGCAGCACCCGTCCGGAACGCAAAAGGACGTCGTGCCCCACGCACATGAAGGCGCAACTGCATTCGTCTCTGGACGCGCATGAAGAAGGAGCCGACGCCCCTTCCTCTCGACGGGCCGCCTCTGCCGGATGCGGAAAAAGCGCCCTTGTCGTGTTCAGACGCGGGGAACGCTCCGGCCAAGACGCCGGACAGGGGCCGGCCGCAGACAAGGCAGACCGCGGAGACCGGAAGTCCCTTCCGCAGCAGCGTTCCGAAACGACGGCGTCCCCGCCTGTTCCGTTCTATCCCACGCTGACCTCGTATCTGGCAACATAGTTATTGTCGCAGACGCCGCCTCCCAGCACATAGCTCATCTGATCGAAGGCATGCACGTCGCTCAGCAGGGAAAGATGCCGGGCACGCAGCTCCTTCATCATGGCCAGGAAGGCCGTGTGGTGACTGTCGATGTCGCCGCAGTGGAACATGCGGGCGCAAAGCCCCGCCGGAATCTCCCGGATGTCGCCCTCCTCGTCCCCGAAGGTGCGCCGGAACAGATAGCAGGGCAGAAACTCGTTCCGCCGCGCGTGCTCCGCGGGAATCACGGAACCGAAGGGAAAATCTATAGTATTGTCATGACGGATGCCGTCCAGCGCGCACTCGGAATAGCAGACGGCAACCTCCTCACGCCGGAGCATCCTGTCCGCGGCCACGGGATAATACAGCACCCTTTCCGCCGTCCTTTCCTCAAGAAACACCGTATCGAACGTCGCCGAAGAGGCTTCTTCCGCCATGTCGACAAGGCGGCTCAGCATGGAAATTCTGTGCTCAAGACGCCGCTGCTCCCGCCGGAGAATCCCCACCTGCTCCCGGAGAAACGCCATGAAGCCCCCGTCCGCACAGGATTCGCGCGCCCGTCGTATCTGCTCAAGCGTGCATCCCGCTTCCTTGAGCAGTGAAATGACGTCGAAATCAAAATACTGCTCCGCTCCGTATTCCCGGTATCCGTTCTCTCCCCTGTGTCCGGGGCTGAGCAGCCCCTTCCGGTCATAGTGCAGAAGCGTGTCCTTCGTCGTGCGGCACAAGCCGGCAAATTCCCCGATTTTCAAAAAACGTCCCGATGCCATGATCTTTTCCTTGACCCTTGTCCTGCACCATGGTTTATCCTGCAGACTTGAGCGTCCTCGCTCCGGTCCCGGACACGTCCGGACGAAACCCTCCTTGCCCGGAGCCTCCTGTCAGGACGCGTCTCACGTCACGTTACACAAGGAAGAGTTCTGATGAAAGTCCCCTCCTGCATCGTCCATCGCGCTCCCTGCGCCTACTTCTTCCTCTGCCCGGGCATGGCCTACGGCATCATCACCTCCCGCCTTCCCGCCCTCCAGATCCAGACCGGCGCAAGCGAATCCGACATCGGACTGCTGCTGCTCTGTCTCGGCCTCTCCAGCGTGATCGCCCTTCTCGTCAGCGCGCGTCTCATCGCCCTCACGGGAAGCCGGCGACTGCTGCGTGTCGCCTCCCTGCTTCTGATCCTTTCCGTCGCGCTCTGCGGACTGCCCGGTCATCCCCTGCTTCTGGGCGTGGTCTTTGTCGGCGCCGGACTCGGCATGGGACTCACCGACGTCTCCATGAACACGCAGGGCATGCTCCTCGAACGCCGCCTTCACACCTCCTGTCTCTCCTTCATGCACGCCGCCTACAGCTTCGGCGGCGTGCTGGGCGCTCTGAGCGGCTCGCTCTTTGCCGGACTCGGA
>USNI01000274.1 GCA_900555975.1 uncultured Desulfovibrio sp.
TCCTCTTGAGCAGAAGATACAAAAAAGCGCGTCCAAGGACGCGCTTTTTTTGTATCCATGTCCGGAGCCTGTGACCCTCCGGAACAAAACTTCAGAAGACGAAATACGGCGACATAAAGCATCGCTCTGAGACAAAGGCATGCTCCGTGTCCGCAAACGCGCATGCGCACCGTCAAAAAACAGGTCGCATCACACAGAATATGCCGATCTCATGCTGTCATCGAGAACACATGTTCCCATCCATGTCTGCAGCAACGCTTTCTTCCGGCGACTGCCCGCAGGAAAGGACATCACTGCATTCTTACTTCTTGACGGCAACCAGAACGTTGGACGCCTTGAACATGGCCACGACGGTGCAGCCGCGTTCCAGACGCAGCCGGTTCACGCCTTCCAGCGTGACCGTGGCATTGATTTCCATGCCGCTGGGCGTCTGAATGAGCACTTCGCCGTTGACGAAGCCGCGAACGAGCTTGATGACCTTTCCGGTGAACTGATTACGGCAGGAGAATTCATATTCGTTGTCGTCGGCCACAAGCATGATCTCGGTCGCCTTGACCAGAGCCACGGCCTCCTTGCCTTCGGCCAGGGAAAGATTCTGGAAGCTGGCATGAGAAATCTGACCGTAGATCTTTTCTCCGGATTCCAGAGAAACTTCCACCTCATCGGTGAGGGTACCGGGAATGACAGCCGTGATCTTGCCGGGATAGGCATTGCGAGAGCTGGTTTTCATCATAATCTCCTGATAAAATAAACGCTGATTCAGCGAATTTCCTCACGGCCCTACGACAGTCAGCCGGGCCGATAGCTCTGCCCCGGCACATCTCTTAATCCATCTTCCGCCTGAGAGGACACTGAAAATCTGAGCTATCATACCCAATAAGCCCCCGGCGCGCAAGTGCGACGGATGGCTTTTTCATTCCTGCCCGCCCTGCTTTCCGGCAACTTCTCCAGCATTGTTCTTCCCTGCCAGCAAAGCAAGAAATGCTTCCTCATCGAGCACGGCTACGCCGAGTTCCCTTGCCTTGTCCAGCTTGGAGCCGGGCTTGTCGCCAGCCACAAGATAGTCCAGCGTCTTCGAAACGCCGGAGACCACATTGGCCCCCGCAGCTTCCGCAATCCGTCGGAATTCGTCCCGCGGACGGGAGAGCGTTCCCGTGAAAAGCACCTTGCGACCGGAAAGCGTTCCATCGCCACGTTCATGTCCGCCGCCCTCCGGCCACAGACCCATGGAGCGAAAACGTTCCAAAAGAACACGGTTCGACTCCGTTTCGAAAAAGGCACGTATGCTGCCGGCTACTTCAGGACCGATATCGGGAAGCTGCATAAGCTCCTCGACGCCTGCTCTTTCAAGCTCATCCATGTCATGGAAGTGCCCGGCCAGCGTGCGGGCCGTCTGTTCGCCGACCTGACGTATGCCCAGCGCGGCAATGAAGCGCGTCAGCGTGGCATGCTCCTTCGCCTGACGAAGCGCATCGACGAAATTGCCGGCGGACACCTCGCCCATGCGCTCGTAACTCATGAGTTCCTGTTTCGTGACGGTAAAAAGATCCGCAGGGCTTTTGACTCTCCCCGATTCAATGAGTGCCTCCACCCACTTCGCACCGACGCCGTCGACGTCCAGACCGGCCTTGGACACGAAATGCACGATGCTGCGCATGATGACCGCCGGACAGGCCATGTTCAGACAGCGCCATGCCGCCTCACCTTCCAGCCTTCTGGCAGGCGAACCGCATACCGGGCAGACATGGGGAAATTCATAGGGAGGCAGGCCTTCCGGACGCTTTTCAAGAACCGGTCCCAGCACGTCGGGAATGACGTCGCCCGCACGCTGAATGATGACCATGTCATTCTCCCGCAGATCAAGACGACGTATCTCATCTTCATTATGAAGCGTGGCTCGACTGACCATCACGCCGCCGAGACTCACGGGATCAAGTTCGGCCACGGGAGTCAGCACACCCGTGCGCCCCACCTGTATGGATATCTTTCTGAGACGCGTCTCCGCCTTGCGGGAAGTGAACTTCCAGGCCACGGCGAACCGCGGCGCACGCGCCGTAAAACCGAGCGCCGCCTGAGCCTCCCGATCGTCAAGCTTATAGACCACGCCGTCTATTTCAAAGGGAAGATCGTCGCGGATCCGCTCCAGATGCTCGTAATAGGCACGCGCCTCATCCTGTCCGCGGCATATTCTGCCTTCGGGAGGGGTATCAAATCCCCATGCCTTCAGAGAAGACATGAGAGCGGAATGCGTACGCCAGTCCGCCATGCCCGGATCCTCCACTTCGCCGAGGCTGTATGCCAGAAAACGAAGTCCTCGACTGGCCGTCACATTGGTGTCGAGCTGCCTCAGCGATCCTGCCGCGGCGTTGCGAGGATTGGCAAAGCGCTTCTGTCCCAACTCGGTCTGCCTGTTGTTCAGCTCCTCAAATTCCCTGCGGAACATGAGCACTTCGCCGCGAATCTCTATACGCCGGGGA
>USNI01000275.1 GCA_900555975.1 uncultured Desulfovibrio sp.
GCTGGAAATAGGTGAACTGCGACACTTCCATGCCGTTCAGCCACACTTCCCAGCCCAGTCCCCACGCGCCGAGCGTGGGAGATTCCCAGTCGTCCTCGACGAAACGGATGTCATGCTTTGCCGGATCGATGCCGAGGGCTTTCAGGCTGTCCAGATACAGCTGCTGAGGATCGGCGGGCGCGGGCTTCAGGATCACCTGAAACTGAAAATAGTGCTGCAGACGATTGGGATTGTCGCCGTAGCGGCCGTCGGTGGGACGGCGCGAAGGTTCCACATAGGCGGCCTTCCAGGGCTCGGGCCCGATGACGCGCAGGAAGGTGGAGGGATTGAACGTCCCCGCACCGCATTCCAGATCCACAGGCTGCACCACGGCGCAGCCCTGTCTGGCCCAGTAGTCCTGCAACGTCAGAATAACATCCTGAAAATTCATGTAGTTCTCCTGAAATTCGCCAATGGAGCCATTGGCCTTGCTTCCCTTGCGCGCACGGCGCGCGAAACGACTCTTCCCGTCCGTCCCGTCATGCCGCCGGCGCGTTCTCCCCTGGCAGGGAAACGCCGCTGCGGCGAGGAAGCGGACATCCGTGTCCGGACAGAAAAAAAACGCATGCTTTCTGCAGCGTGCAGACCGGTCCGTCTCCGGCATCCTGCCGGGCCGGGAGAGATCCGGCTAAAGAGACCTGAACCGGCCGTTCGACCATTCAAGTCCGAGATGATACCGCACAAAAGCGTCGATGAGACGCGCGGCCTGTCTTGCGCCTTCCGGCGAAGGCTTCAGCATGCCCCATGACTCCGGTGAGTATTCCTTCACTTTCCCCAGGACGTCAAGAGCTTCCTGCCCGAGAGACAGGCTCATGTCGCCGGAACGGCGGCATCGGGAACAGCATGCGGCGCCCTCCCCCACCAGAAAATACGTCTGCTCCTCGCCCGTGAGCGCACGTCCGCATCGCGCGCAGACCTGCATTTCTGGCACGTAGCCCAGATCCGCGGCAAGGCGGAAACGGAACAGCACCGGCACGACCGGCGACGGAGCCTCCTCCCCCTCCAGAAACGAGAGCATGGAGCACGCAAGCTCGTAGCAGACCCCGGCGCTGTCCGGCGGAACGCCCACGGCTTCCACAAAGCGCACGCAGTTGGCGGCCATGCCCTGTCTGCGCCAGTCGCGGCGCAGTCTTTCCGGTCCGGCCAGCAGCACGGCCTCGCTCAGGTTGAGAAAGCGGCCGTCGCGCGAATAGGTCGCGCCCGCCCGTATGCGGTTGAACGCGTCAAGGCAGCCCGTGAAGCGGCGGCGGCTCCGGCTTCCGCCGAAGGCAAAGGCCGTGAGAAGCCCCCGTTCCCGCGTCAGAAGACGCACCCAGAGATCGGCCTCCCGAAACCTGCCGACCCGCAGCACCAGCGCATCATCCGTCCACTGCATGACCTTCCGATCCGAAAACGCTCCGGCGAAGGGAAAGACGCCTGCGCGCCCCGCCCTTCGCCGGACTATCCTTCTGATGAAAACCTGCTGCCGCGCGGCGATGCGCCGCGCTCATGAAACACATCCTTTTTCCGTTCCCGTCCGGGGACGAAGGAAAGCCCCCGGCGTGCGGCCGGGCTTCGTCCGCCGCGGCCTGCGCCGGAAACGACCGGAAAAGACGTCCCTGCTCCTCATGCGCCGCACGGAAGGACTTCCGCGCGACGGAACCGAAGCATCCTCTTCTTCCCGCGCCGCGCTACCGGACGTCGGAGGGGAAGTTCATGGTCACCACGCGCGGCGACCCGGCCGTCGTAGATGATGCGCACGGCTCTGGCGTTGCCGAGCCGGATGACCAGAGAGTCACGGAAGGTCATGGAGAAGGTGTCGCCCTTGCGCAGCGTGCGCTGCTGCTTCTTGCCGTCCGGTTCGAAGCCCATCCAGCAGTCGCCCGTATCCGCGATGACCTCCACCTGATGCATGCCGTCGGGAAGCGCCGCGGCGGACGGCTGCGCGTCCGCAGAAGCTTCTTCCACCGCGGCAGCGGCAGGCTGCTGCACCGCGTTGCCGGAGGCCGCGGCATCGGCCGCGGGAGCGGAAACGTTTTCCGTTCCGGACGCAGGCGCTTCGGCAACGGCCGCAGGACCGGTCGCGGCGGGATCCGCAGGCATCTGCTCGACGCCGTTTTCCTGCGTGACGCCGTTTTCCTGCACGACGGCGCTCTCCTGCGTGACGGCCGCGCTCTGTGCCGCGGGCGCGGGCGCAGGCACGGGCGCCGCCGTTCCCCATGTGGGCACGGACGCGCCCGTCGAAGATGCGTCGGACATCGCCGGAGCGCTTTCATAGTCCCGCGCGGCGAAGAAGTGCACATAGGCCATGTACGCGCCGCAGGCCAGCGCCACGACAAGCGCCACCTTGAGCACGCCGCCGATGATCACCGGCAGCACGCTCGGCTTCACGGACGTGTAGGTGGCATTGTCCGCGATGACCGGACGGG
>USNI01000276.1 GCA_900555975.1 uncultured Desulfovibrio sp.
CCCGGCGTCAGGCGTCGTTTCGTCGTGCAGGTTTCGCAGTCCGCAGGGGGGGGGCGGGCAGATGTGGCACGGTGTCGGAGCGGATTCGGCCGGTCGTGTGCTCTCGGCACGCCTGCACGAAGATGGCGTACAGAACGGCAGCGGCGAAGAGTCGCTGTGCGGATACCGCAACGCCTGGTCCTTCGCCTGCCGCGTGTGAAGTTTTTTTCTTAACGCCCGGTCCTTCGTCTGTCGCGAGGATGTTTCTCCCCGCACCTGCCGCAGCACCGGCAAAGCCGGGAGATGAAACAGGGGGCGCGGGGCTTGTCCCGGCTTGTCGGGGAAGAATTTCTCCCGTCGGGGGCCGGGGCGAAGTCCCGCTGCCGTTCCTGTCTTTCTGTTTTTTCTTATCCGCCGAGGTAGGCTTCGCGGACCTTGGGATTTTTGAGCATGTCCTTTCCGGGGCCTTCGAGAACGACGGAGCCGACTTCGAGAATATAGGCGTAGTCGGCGATGGAGAGGGCGGCGTAGGCGTTCTGTTCCACGAGGAGCACGGTTTTGCCGTCTTCGTTGATGCGGCGGATGATGTCGAAGATTTCGCGCACGAGGATGGGGGCAAGACCGAGGGAAGGTTCATCGAGCATGATGAGGTCGGGTCGGCTCATGAGGGCGCGGCCGACGGCGAGCATCTGCTGTTCGCCGCCGGAGAGGGTACCGCCCTTCTGCCAGCTGCGTTCCTTGAGGCGCGGGAAGAGCTTGTAGACGAGTTCCCTGTCGCGGGCGATGCCGTCCTCGTCCTTGCGGCACCAGGCGCCGAGGGTGAGGTTTTCGGCCACGGTGAGGTGGGGCAGGATGCGTCGTCCTTCGGGGCTGAGGGCGATGCCGTTTCTCACCATGTTTTCCGCGGGCATGCCCAGGAGGTTGACGGGCTTGTCGCCTTCGTGTCTGGTGAGCAGGATTTCGCCGCTTGCGCCCTTCACGAGGCCGGCGATGGAGCGGATGATGCTGCTTTTGCCTGCGCCGTTGGCGCCGATGAGGGTGACGACGCTGCCTCTGGGAATGGAGAGCGAGACGCCCTTGACGGCATGGATGCCGCCGTAGTGCACATGAAGATCCTTAATCTGCAGCATGGTTCACATCCTCGCCGAGGTAGGCTTCGATGACGCGGGGGTTGGAGCGGATGGCGTCGGCGTTGCCCTCGGCGATGAGCTTGCCGTATTCCAGCACCCAGATATGTTCGCACACGCCCATGACGACCTTCATGTCGTGTTCGATGAGCAGGATGGTCAGATGGAACTCGTCTCGGATCTGCCGGATGAAGTTCATGAGTTCGAGGCTTTCCTGCGGGTTCATGCCTGCGGCGGGTTCGTCGAGCAGGAGGAAGGAAGGTTCCGTGGCGAGTGCGCGGGCGATTTCGAGGCGGCGCTGGGCGCCGTAGGGGAGGGCGGAGGCGGCTTCATGGGCATGGGCGGCGAGTCCGACGCGGTCGAGAAGTTCGAGGGCGCCTTTTCTGATGTCCCTTTCCTCGCGCATGGTTCCGGGCAGACCGAGCACGGCGCCCCACCAGTGTCCGCTGCGGCGGACGTGACGGCCTATCATGACGTTTTCCAGCGCGGTTTCGTTGTAGAAGAGCCGTATGTTCTGGAAGGTGCGTGCCATGCCGAGACTGCATATCTTATGGGGTTCCATGCCTGTAATGCGTCTTCCTGCGAAGACGACTTCACCTTCGGTGGGGCGGTAGAAGCCCGTGAGGACGTTGAAGACCGTGGTTTTGCCTGCGCCGTTGGGACCGATGAGTCCGACGATGCTGCCTTCCTCGATGTCCATGTCGAGTTCGCTCACGGCGGTGACGCCGCCGAAGCGCATGGTGACGTTTCTCACTTCAATGACGTTTTTCCGGCTCATGCCCTGTTCTCCTTCTTGCGTCCGAGGCGGGAAAGGAAGGCGGCTATGCCGTTCCAGGTGATTTCACGCATGCCCATGATGCCTTCGCGCCGGTACAGGATGATGATGAGCAGGCACACGGAGAAGACCACCATGCGCATGCCGGGAATGCCGGGAATTTCGATGAAGCCGAGATTGAGGGGCTCTTCCACCACGCGGAGCCATTCGAGCAGCACCGTGATGATGACGCTGCCGATGATGGAGCCGGTGATGGAGCCGAGACCGCCGGCCACCACGATCATGAGGATGTTGTAGGTAAGCAGGAAGGTGAACATCTTGGGATCGATGGTGGTGAGGAGGTTGCCGAGCAGGGCGCCGCCCACGCCGGCGAGGAAGGCGCCGAGGCAGAAGGAGAAGAGCTTGGTGTGGAAGACGTTGATGCCCATGACCTGTGCGGCGATTTCATCGTCGCGCACGGCCTTGAGCACGTTGCCGAAGTTGCTGGAGAGGAGACGTACCGTGCAGAAGACGACCAGGATGAGCCAGATGAAGC
>USNI01000277.1 GCA_900555975.1 uncultured Desulfovibrio sp.
CGGCGTGCTGGAAATTCTGCCCGACGGGTACGGCTTTCTCCGCTCCCCCCTGTGCAGCTACATGCCAGGTCCGGACGACGTCTATGTCTCCCCCTCGCAGATCCGCCGCTATCACCTGCGCAAGGGCGACTGCGTTTCCGGTCAGATCCGGCCTCCCAAGGAGGGCGAACGCTACTTTGCGCTGGTGCGCGTCAATGAGATAGGCTTCGAACCCCCGGAAAATGCCAGACATCTGGTGCTGTTCGACAACCTCACTCCGGTCTATCCCGATCAGCAGTTCCGCATGGAAACCGATCCGAAGAACATGTCGTCGCGCATCATCGACCTCATGTCGCCCATCGGACGCGGTCAGCGCGCCCTCATCGTGGCCCCGCCCCGAACCGGCAAGACCATTCTTCTTCAGACCATCGCCAACGCCATCAACGCCAACTACCCTGACGCCTATCTCATCATCCTTCTGGTCGATGAGCGTCCCGAGGAAGTCACGGACATGGAACGCACGGTCAAGAACGCCGAAGTGGTCAGTTCCACCTTCGACGAACCTCCGCAGCGCCATGTGCAGGTCTGCGAAATGGTGCTCGAAAAGGCCAAGCGTCTTGTGGAGCGCAAGCGTGACGTGGTCATTCTGCTCGATTCCATCACCCGTCTGGGGCGGGCCTACAATACCGTGACACCTTCCAGCGGCCGCGTACTTTCCGGCGGTCTCGACGCCAACGCCCTGCAGCGTCCCAAGCGCTTCTTCGGCGCCGCTCGCAACATTGAAGGCGGCGGTTCGCTCACCATCATCGCCACGGCCCTCATCGATACCGGTTCCCGCATGGACGAAGTCATTTTTGAAGAGTTCAAGGGTACCGGCAACTGCGAAATCTATCTCGACCGCCATCTCTCCGACAAGCGCGTATTCCCCGCCATCGACATCAACCGCACAGGCACACGCAAGGAAGACCTGCTGCTCGGTGAAGATGTGCTCAACAGAGTGTGGATCCTTCGCAAAATACTCGCTCCCATGTCCCCCATCGACAGTATGGAATTTCTGCTCGACAAGATGAAGGGGACCAAGAGCAACAAGGACTTCCTCAACAGCATGGGCCGCTAGAGTCCCAACGCGCCGCAATAAAAGACGTTGACAATATGCCTGTTGCGGTGCATATTCCCTTTCACGCCGGGGACTTTCCCCTTGCGCCCGTGGCTCAGCTGGATAGAGCGACAGCCTCCGGAGCTGTAGGTCGCGCGTTCGGGCGCACCATTCGTCCATCAGGGATGCCGGATTCCGGCATCCCTTTTTTCATGCCGCACTCAACCTTCCGGCCAAGAGAGACGACCATGCCCGTTCTGCGACTCCTTCTTCTGTTCGCCGCGCTGCTGCTCGCCGGTTGCGGCACCACCTACTCCGTCTCCGTCGATTCTCTGCGCGACGCGCAGCAGCCTTTGGGAAACCGCTATCTCGCCAGCCCCGGAAACGAAGGCGTAAGCGACAGTGATCTTCTGTTCCGGGAAGTCGTCCGGCAGATCACACCGGCCTTCCGCGCCAAAGGCTACGAACTCGTCGAAGCCGGTCAGGACTCCGACAATACGGCCGTCATCAGCTACTGGAATGATGAGCCTCGCGTTCTGGTCGATACAACGACCATTCCCCGTTCCTATCCCGTGGTCGTGGGCAGAGGCAAATACCGCCGCATCGAATACGTCTACGTCGACGAACCTGTCGTCACCAGCACCACCATCTATTCCGCCAATCTTCTGATAGAAGCCTACGCCCTGAATGCCGACGGCTCCAGAGGACGACAGATCTGGAGAACGTCGCTGCGCTGTTCGGGAGGCACCGAGGACTTCCGCACGCTGCTCTTCAGCATGGTTCAGGTCCTGCCCAGAGTCATGGCAACCCAGAGCAACGGGCTCAGACACTACGAGGTCTTCCTCGGACAAGACGGCGAAATCGAGGTCACGGACATGGCCGAACGATCGCTCTGGTAACGCATCCGTTCTCCAGACGCCTGTGAGCCTGTCCAGACTGAAAACTCCGGTCGTGAACGGTCCGCGGACCGCACCAGGCGCAGGAAGGGCCTTGTGCGTCCGGATCAGGCCCGCTGACGGAAACGACCGCTACGCCGACCGGCATCGACGGCAGCGCCTTTGCGTACGCATCAGCCTCGATGCGATCCCTCCGCCGTCGCTCACGGCCGGAAAATGCCCGTGAACAATGGCATTTTTCTGAAGAAATTCCCTCCTCTGAGCACCGCATGTCTTGCCCGGAATCCTTCTTCCTGTTATTTTGAAATGGAAAGGAGCACGCATGCATGGAATTTTCCCTCTTCGGACAGCAGTTTTCCCTGTTTCCCATCTATCTCTCCCTGAAGGTCGCCGGACTCTCCACCCTTGCCTCCCTGATTCTGGGAACGCTCACCGCCCGTCTTC
>USNI01000278.1 GCA_900555975.1 uncultured Desulfovibrio sp.
GCACCTCGGAGGCCTTCACATCGCCCGCCACGGAAAGCACCATGTCGCGGGGATCATAGCGCCGCCGGATATAGTCGCGCATCATGTCGGGCGTCACGCCTCGCAGCGCCTTTTCATTGCCTATGACGGGCGTCTCGTAGGGCGTTCCCTTCAGCGTATGGGCCAGGGCCGTCTGAAAAAGTTTCGTCATGGGGCTGTCGCCGCGCTGCTTCTTTTCCGCGATGACCACTTCCCGCTCCGCATCCAGATCCTCCTGACGGAGCAGCGGGTCGAAGGCCAGATCGCGCACGGCGGTCATGGCGTCCTTCCACTTTGCGGAAGGAAGATCGGTCAGATAGGTGGTCATGTCATAGGAAGTATAGGCGTTCATGGAACCGCCGGCATTTTCCACACGCTTGTCCACACCGGCGCCGCTGGTCTTCGATCCCTTGAACACCATGTGCTCAAGAAGATGGCTCATGCCCGCTTCTTCCGGATTTTCCCATGCGGAGCCGGCCTTCACGAAAAGACGCACCGAAACCAGAGGAAAGCGGCTGTCCTCCTTGACCAGCACGGTCAGGCCGTTTTCCAGACGAAACGTCTGTATGTCGGAAACAGCCTGTGCCGCCCCCGTACCGCCCAATGCCATGCAGATAGCCAGCGCCATGCCGGCGCAAAATTTCAAAAGACGCATAGTCACCTCGTATGCATATCCGGCAACGGCCGGAGATCAATGTCGGAAAGGAGCCCTTCTTCGGACGAAACATTTCTGTTCCGGCGCACCTCTCGCCGGAAGAAAACGCTTTTTTTCTCCTGAAAAGAAGCCGGTCCCGTTCCGGCAGTCCCGTTCCGGAACAAACTTCCCTCTACCTGTGGCACAGTCCCTGTTTTTTCGCCATAATTTTCCGTGCCTTTTTCGTGACAAAGTCTTGCAGCTGGCAAGAGACGGAAAAGGCCGTCTCCCGGAGGAGACGGCCTGAAGACTCGAAGGATACGGGACCTGCCTGCGGATCGTCCCCGCACCTCAAGGCATGAACAACGCTCTAAACACGCACGCCGAGGCTCTTCACCACGAAGGATGCGATCTTTTCACGTTCCTTGTCCACCTCGCCGTCCTGCAGCGTACGGTCGGCCTTGCGGAAGGTGAGACGGCAGGTGATGTTGCGCTCCTCGCCGCCCTTCGGCTCATAGACATCCAGAAGTTCCGCGCTTTCCATAAGACTCGTCTTCGCTCCGCGAACGGCCGCAAGAACGGCATCCACATGCAGGGAACGGGGCGCCATGAACGTGATGTCACGACGAACGGCCGGATACACCGGCAGCGGATGGAACATGACCTTCGCCTTCTGCGAAAGCGCCCGGAGCAGATCGAGATCAAGGTCGGCATACCACACGGCCTTGCGGGCCAGATAGGCATCGGCCATGGCAGGCTTGAGGCGACCCATGACGCCGATCACGGCACCGTCTTCCATGGTCATGCGCACGGCAGGCGCGAGATAGGGATGCTCCACCATGGAGAAGGAGGGCACGGTCAGGTGCAGGAAGGAGAACAGCTTTTCCACGATGCCCTTCAGATCCACATAATCCAGATCCTCATCCCTGTGCGCCCAGGCCTCATCATAGCGGGAGCCGTACAGCACGAAGGCCAGATGTCGCACTTCCTTCACGGTCGTGTCGCTGGAGGGATCCTGACAGAACGCTTCGGCCACTTCAAAGAGCCGGATGCCGCCGGCGCCCTGCGCAATGTTGTGACGCACGTTCTGGAACAGTCCGGGGGCAAGCTCCGTGCGGAGCACGTCCTGCTCGGCGGTGAGCGGATTCATGATGTTCACGCGGCCTTCGGCGGGAAGTCCGAGGAAATCAAGATCCTTGTTGCCCACAAAGCTGTAGTTCACGGCTTCGTTGAGACCGAGTCCGGCAGCCCAGTTCTTCACGCGCATCATGAAGGCGTGGCGGCTTTCCGGCGCGCCGAAGGAAGAAAGGGTCTGAGGAATGGAGGGCAGCGTTTCTCCCAGATTGTCCACGCCCTTGAAGATGGCCACTTCCTCGATGAGGTCGGCTTCACGGGTAAGGTCGTAGCGCCAGCCGGGCGTCTTCACGCTCCACTCCTCTCCTGCGTTCCGGTCCACGATGCAGCCGAGGCTTTCCAGCGTCTTCGCGCAGAATTCGTCGGAGAGTTCCACGCCAAGCAGATCCTCGGCGCGGCTCCGGCGGAAACGTACTACCGGAGCCTGCCAGGGGCTGGGCGTGCATTCGCACACGCCGCGGCACACTTCGGCGCCGGAAAGTTCCGCCATGAGAGCGGCGGCACGATCCAGGGCAAAGGCCATGTTGGTGGGATCCACGCCACGTTCGTAGCGGTAGGAGGCTTCGCTGTTCAGCCCCAGACGCCGGGCCGTCATGCGGATGGAACGGGGACGGAACACGG
>USNI01000279.1 GCA_900555975.1 uncultured Desulfovibrio sp.
GCAGGAGTTCTGGAGAGCGGCGGTTTCGGGAAAGAGTTCGGGATCGTTCAGGCGTGCAAGAACGGCTTCGGTGGTGAATCTGTCCAGTTCTTCCAGTTCCTGGAGAAGGCTTTCCCTGTTTTCATCGGAGGTGCCGGGCGCGTCAATGGCTTCTCTGATGGCGGCGGCGCGTTCCCCCAGAAGTGGAAAAAGTTTTTTATGAATGAATTCGGCGAGGTGAAGAAGAGATGCCTGTCCGTAACCCACAAAGAGCATGAACTCGCGCTGATCGAGAGGCTCGGGCACGGCACGCAGCATGGGGAAAAGCCGCTGCCTTTCCACGTTGTTCCAGTAGTTGAGCATGCGCAGAATGCGTTTTTCCAGCCAGCGCGTGGCAGCACGACCCTCGTTCATCAGCGTGGACATGGCCGGTGTGGACAGAAAGGCGATGAAGTCTTCATCATTGGTGAACCCGCGCGGAATCCAGATAAGGTCCACAAAGCGCCCGAGATGGGGAGCATGGAAAAGCAGACCTATGCGCACGGTGATGCCCATGATGCGTGCGGCGCGGATAAGTTCGCTGGCAGCCTCCGGGGCGACGTAATTGTAGTAGATGACGGTGAGAGAACGTATGCCCTTGAGCCATGCGTCCATGATGAGATGAGTGGCGTTCTTCCGGCCCTTGGTGTTGGCGTCATGCACATGATTGTCGAATACGGCCTGATTCCAGTCCTCCGGCATCTCCAGCATATAGTATCGGTGCAGGAGCCTGCGCACCACGGCATGACGGCCTCCCGCCGCCTGACGGAAGTCGTGAGCAAGCCGGAGCTGGGTTTCGAAATCGCCATGGGCGCGTACAAGCTCCTTCATGAGCTGGACCAGAACGCGTCCCGTATTGATGCGCAGGGATGTGCGAGCCATGACAAGCACTTCGTCACGCAGAGCGGTGAGCGCCTCGATCCTGTCGTTGGCCTGTCCCTGAGCGAGCGTGTCGAGCAGACGCAGAACGGCTGAAGCCATGCGCAGTTCCACCGGTACGGCCAGCTCCATGATGCCCGATGGACTCAGCTGCGGCATGAGACTGGGCAGTCCTTTGCGGCTGTCCTTCACTGTCCTGTTGATCATGGAGAGAAGCTGGTAGTCCTGAGGATCGAAGCGAAGGGAACGGTGTGTCATGGCGGTACCTGCGGCAGAAAATGGTGTTTCATAGTAGTACGACAGGCATCCGTACGCAAGCTGCCGAAGGCGGACGTCCGTCGGAAGGAAGGGAAAAAACGACGGAATCATACAGAAGAATATTATAGTGTTAGAGGAGAAATCGAGGCATTGTACAGGCCTGCTTGACATAAGTGCTGCCGGATGAGATACTTGCAGCCCTATGAGACGTGCACGGTGTTGATGCCGTTTTCGGAACTTCATCAATGCCGTCGTTTTCCTCCGTTCCCCCGAGGCCCCGCAGGATGGACTTTCGGCTTGCCTTCGCGCATCGGAGCCGCGCCCCGTTCCGGGAGTGATCGCGGCGGGCAGAGGAAAAAGGGCGATTTCCGCTCCACGCTGCCAGGATCGCAGACAGATCGGCGGCGTGACTTCATCTCAACCCGGAGTCTGCATGACATCATCTTCCTACCGAAGTCTGATGGCGTTTGCGGGGGCATGGCTGCTTTGCCTGCTTCTTGCTTTGCCGTCGGCTTATGGCCAGGATGCCTTTTTCCAGTCGGGTGTGGCCTCGTGGTATGGCCCCTGGCATCATGGAAAATCCACCGCTACGGGGGAAGCCTTCGACATGTTCGCCATGACGGCGGCGCATCGTACGCTTCCTCTCGGCACACTGGTCAAAGTGGAACATATGGACAGCGGCAAAAGCGTGATCGTGCGCATCAACGACCGCGGTCCCTATGTCAAGAACAGAATTATCGATTTGTCGTATGCGGCTGCTGACAGCCTCGGTCTCAGCGAGGCCGGTGTTTCCCGCGTGAGTCTTGAAATCGTGGGAGACAGCGAGGGACATCCTCTGTCAGGGTCGCAGGCCTTTTTCGTCAGACTGACGGACGATCAGGCCTCCTCCGATGCCGTGGCACAGCAGTTGCGTCGTCTCATCTGTCTGGGCCTGTATGACGCGGCTTCGCTGCTCCATGTCAGCGACGGCGTCATGGCCATCGGTCCGTATGCCAGTTTTCAGGAATCGCAGGATGCGCTGGTGCGCGTGGCAACTACCCATCCCGGCGCCAGCATCATGCTTGCGGAGAAAAGCTCCATGGCTCCGGCCGTTCAGGCCGTGGCCGAAAGATAGGCGTTCGCCCTCGGAAAAGGTGAAATGCCCGTGCGGCGCGTGAGAGACGCCGCAATGACGATGCGCGAAAGCCCCCGGTTTTGTCCGGGGGCTTTTTTGGTTAAAAGAAAACCCCCAGCTAGG
>USNI01000280.1 GCA_900555975.1 uncultured Desulfovibrio sp.
TTGCCGAACTCTGAGCAGGAAACGGCCTGTGCCCCGTCCATTTCAGCGGCCAGATCCGGGGTGACGGTTTTATCGGCAACAGCTCCAACGATGGCGGAACGAACTTTTTCTGCTGCTGCGGCAAATCCCATATGTTCCAGCATGAGTGCGCCGGACAGAAGCAAACTTCCGGGGTTGGCGATGTCTTTTCCCGCAGCAGTGGGGGCGGTACCGTGGGTGGCTTCGAAAAGAGCCAGGGTATCGGACATGTTTACTCCTGGAGCCATTCCGAGACCGCCTACCTGTGCGGCAAGAGCGTCGGAGATATAGTCACCGTTCAGATTCGGCAGGGCAAGGACGCTGTACTGGGACGGGTGAAGCAGCGCTTCCTGGAACATGGCATCAGCAATACGATCCTTAATGATGATTTTGCCTTTGCTGTTTTCAGGCGTTGCTTCCTTTTCAGGAATGGTGATGTCTCCGAATTCCTCACGTGCGACTTCATAGCCCCATGCGCGGAATCCTCCCTCGGTGAACTTCATGATGTTTCCCTTGTGAACAAGAGTAACACTGGGAAGGTTATGGTCCACTGCGTACTGGATGGCTCTGCGGACGAGTCGTTTGGAGCAGAAGGAGGACATGGGTTTTATGCCGATGGCGGAACCTTCGCGGATTTTGGCGCCGAATTCGGCACGGAGAAAATTCCCCAGCTTTTCAGCTTCGGCCGATTCGGCCTGATATTCGATGCCTGCATATACGTCTTCGGTGTTTTCACGGAAGATGACCATATCGACAAGCTCGGGATGCTTGACCGGAGAACTGATGCCTTT
Source organism: uncultured Desulfovibrio sp. (assembly GCA_900555975.1). Classification (GTDB taxonomy): domain Bacteria; phylum Desulfobacterota; class Desulfovibrionia; order Desulfovibrionales; family Desulfovibrionaceae; genus Mailhella. The sequence continues at coordinate 810 of USNI01000280.1, forward strand.
GAACCAGCGGACAGGCCGGATGCATGCGTAAAGATCAAAGGCCTGCCGCATGGCCACATTGAGACTGCGCATGCCGCCGCCGACGGGCGTACCGAGAGGGCCTTTGATGGCGACGGAAGCTTTTGCAAGCGTGTCGAGAGTTTCCTGAGGCAGAGGAGAACCCGTAAGACGCGTGGCCTTTTCGCCGGCCAGAAGTTCCACCCAGTCTATGACGTGCTCTCCGCTGGTGGCAGCACTCAGCGCCGCGTCCAGAACCGGCCGGGTAACCTTCCATATTTCGGGTCCGATGCCGTCACCTTCAATCCAATAAACAGTGTGTTTCATGGTTGCCTTCCTGCAGGGGCAGTTGTTCTGCCTTTATGTGTTTTTTTCTGAGAAAATAGCGTTCGGCCATTTTTCTATGATGTGCCGGCATGGCGAGTCCCTCCGTTTTGTTCCATGGCACGAAGCGGTGAGCAGTGTCGCCGAGCCTGGCGGAAATTTCTTTCATGCTGAGGTGAGGAACTGTGTCAATGCGGAAAAAACGTGCTGTAAGTTTATGATTCGTGTAGCCGTGCTGCACGCATCCAAGTGGAGCAATGATTTCCGTTGAGAGTCCAAGATTGTTCATGGTCTGAAGCAGCGCAAGTTCCGGTGTGCCGTTTTTGATGAGTGTTCCGGGAAATTCCCACATGTTTCCCCACAGGCCTGAGGGGGCTCGCTGGAGCAGAAGAACATGTTTTTCGCAGATGAGGACACCGTGAACGGAACTGACGGGAATAATGGAGGTCCTTGCTGCCGAGACGGGTCTTTCTCTTTCAAGACCGAGCTTGCGGGCGATGCACCAGACGGAGAGGGGACACAGAGAGCACTGAGGTGTTTTTCCACATATGAGAGCTCCCAGTTCCATGAGAGCCTGATTGTAGGCACGGGCCTGACCGTCGGGAAGCATGCGTCGAGCCTCTTGGCGAATGAACGCGGCGGCGGGATTTTTTTTGACGGAGGAATCCACGTTGAGAAGTCGTGAGAACACACGCTCGACGTTGGCATCGACGGAGACGATGTTCTGTTCATAGGCAATGCCGAGAATGGCCGCCACGGTATATTCTCCGAGTCCAGGGAGGGCCGACAGGGCTTCCACGGAATCCGGGACAGTTCCGTCGTATTGTTCAAGCATGATGCTGGCGGCCTGATGCAGGAATCGTGCCCGCCGATAATATCCGAGTCCTTCCCAGTAGCGAAGGATTTCTTCTTCCGGGGCCTCGGCGACGGAACGGACATCGGGGAATCGGGTCATCCAGCGAAGGAAGTAGGATACTCCCCTTTCCATCTGGGTCTGCTGAAGCATGACTTCGGAGATCCAGATTTCATAAGGAGTATACTGCTGTCTCCAAGGCAGCGGACGCTTATGGATGTCGAACCATCTGAGCAGGGCTTCCGCGACCTTCACGACGTCGTTTTGGGAAAAGGAGTGAAACATTGGGGCAGTATATACGGCAATGATATGGCTTACAAGAAGTGTTCTGCCGGAAAATGAAGAAAATCTCATGACAAATCTGCGGTCCACGCAGGAAGCTCAGAGAAAAGG
>USNI01000281.1 GCA_900555975.1 uncultured Desulfovibrio sp.
TTCGGCCTTATGTTGTTCATCGGATATCTTGCATCGAAAAAGGTGCGGGATTCCAGAGATTATTTTCTCGGCGGCAAGGGCTTCGGTCCGTGGTTCACCGCCTTCAAGTTCGCCGCCACGTGGGAGAGCGGCGTCAAGCTCGTGGGCAGCCCGGGCATGGCCTGGAACGCCGGCTGGTCGTCTCTGGCCATGGGCATAGGCACGCCTCTGTGCTACTTCTTCTCCTTCCGTGTGTTCGGTCAGCGCCTCAAGATGGCCTTCGACCACTTCAACGTGCTTACGCTCCCCCAAATGCTGGAAAAGCGTTATAACTGCCGCGCCATCCGCGTCATTGCCGCCATTGCCATTCTCATCGGCCTCGGCGGTTCTCTGGTGGCCCAGTTCAAGGCCACGGGCGAAATCTTCTCCGCCATTCTGGGGCTGGACTATCTGCACGGGCTTTTCATCGGCTCCATCATCGTGGGCATTTACTGCATCATGGGCGGCTATCTCGCCTCCGTGTGGACCGACTTCATTCAGGGCATCATCATGGTCATCGGCTCCATCGCCATATTCACGGCCACCGCTCAGGCGGCCTTCGGCGGCGTGTCCTTCGATCTGCTGTCCCAGATGAACGCGGCGCTCGGCGCCATTGATCCCAATCTGCTCGACATCACGGGCGGCGGCAAAATGAGCTGGGCCAACCTGTTCATCATTCTTGCCATCACCATGCTTGTGGGCATTGCCATGCCGCAGCAGAGCGTAGCCATCTTCTCCATGCGCGACGTGCGTACCGCCCGCGTGGCCATGATCGTGTGCGTGGTGTTCTCCGCCATCCTCGCCTGGACGCTGGTGCTTACCGGCATGATGAGCCACATGGTGTTTGCTCCGGGGGAAGTGAAGAATCCCGATCTTGTCATCCCGCTGCTCATCCCCAAGGTGCTTTCGCCCCTCATGGGCGGCATCTACCTTGCCGCCGTGCTCGCCGCCATCATGTCCACCGTGAGCGGCTCCATCGTGGTGGCGGCCTCCTCGCTCACGGAAGACATCTTCAAGCTGGTCATTCCTCAGCGCTATGAGCGGCACCCCATGTTCTACAACCGTGTCGGTGCGACCATCTTCGTGCTGCTTCCGCTGCTTTTCGCCATCAAACCTCCGACCATCATCTTCTGGATCGGCGTGTTCGCCTTCGGATTTCTGGTCTTCACCTTCCTCATGCCCATGATCGGCGTCATTCTGATTCCGAACGCCACCAAGCAGGCGGCGCTGGCACAGATGGTGAGCATCATGTTCATCATTCCTATATGGACCATCTGGCTGCAGGCTCCTACGGGCATCCCGGCTCTTCTGGTCGGACTCATCGGTGCTCCGCTCATCTTCTTTGCGGTGAACGCCGTGTACAGAAAGAATGAGCTTGATCCTGAGATCACAAGCCTGTGGGAAAAATTCCGGCAACTCTGAGCAGATAGGGCATGACATCCGTCACGTTTTCGGAAATCCCGGAACCGTGACGGATGTACTCGGGGCCGCGGGAGCAGGAGGGCAGTTTTCTCCCTGCCCCGGAAACACGCCTGCATTATGATGCGGGCATGACGGAAAGAAAATTATGGAAAAGAACATCTGCCTGAACTCCACCGGACTGGCCTGGAATGAGGAACGTCTTGCCGGAAGATACGATTTTTTCCGGCGCAGGCGCGAGGAGGTGCGGCTGGATCTTCTTTACTATCCGTACTGGCTGATTCATCTGGCGGGATCGGCCAAGTGGCGTTTTTTCGGCGAAAAGCCGATGGAAATGCTGCTTGTCTCGGATGGAAGGACGGGGCGCTGCCGCAGAGTGTCGTCTCTGCCGCAGCCCGTGGAGGAGCGGCTTGTCTTCAGCGGGGAGATGGACGGCTTTTCTCCCGCCCGCTTTGAGGCGGAAGCGGAAAGTGGTTCGGCGCTTGCGCATGTGGCGCAGCCTCTTCTGGATCAGCAAGCCGCGGAGGCTGAAGCCGAAGCATTCGCGCTGGCGGCATGGAACAGGCGCTGCAATATTCCCCTCGGACCGAGAGCGGACATCCGTTGCGGACACAGGGAGGTATCGCTTTTCTACAAGCCGTTCTGGATCATGCAGCCGAAGGTTCGGCCGGAGTTGGGCGTGGAGAAGATGTTCATTTTTGACGCCAGCACGGGACTCGGCGGCGTTACCGAGTACTGGAGCGTGGTGGAATACGTGAAGGCTTTGCAGCAGAAGGCTGAGGAGTCTTTGTAGCCGCTGCCGGAAACGGCGGAGGGCAAACGTTTCAGAGCTTCCGGCGCAGCCGGAAAGAGAAGGAAAAGGGCGGATCGCACATGCCGTGCGGTCCGCCCTTTTCCTGTGCGGTCAGGGACTCAGCCGTTGGGA
>USNI01000282.1 GCA_900555975.1 uncultured Desulfovibrio sp.
AGTTCCGTCCAGTCCTTTTCGACTTCACCGTAGATTTCCACCACGTCGTTGGGTCCGACGTTCTGGCCGCGCCAGTGCTTGTCGTCGATGTCCACGTTGATGGTGCCGGTCGCGTCCTGGAACACATAGAGCTTGCCGCCGAGATGCTGCACGATGCGGCCGGTAAGGGCCACATGGGTGTCGTCGCGCATACCCTTGACCTGTTCGACGGTCTGCATGGACGGGCCGGGACCGGTGTATCCGCCACCATGGGTGTAGCCTCCGTCAGGCCCCTTGGCAAGGGCGTTCGAGACGCCGAGCGTGAGCGTCAGGGCAAGGGCTGCGCCGAGAGCGGCGGGGAGGAGGGAGCGGTTGCGGCGGGAAGCGGGGACATGGCTGCTGTTCTGAGAAACGGGATACATGGTCATGTTTTCCTCCATGGGTATATGTTTTTCTGATTGCCTTTTCCAGTTGAGGTCAGTAGACCATCGGAAACTTACGTACTCCTTACATCACGGAAAATTTTTAATATTTAAATTAAAAAATGCTCCTTGGGGAGCGGCAGAGAAAAGGACGGTTTGCCGGAGAGGGGAGGAAATGCCGTGCGTCGGAACTCAGCCGGCCATGGGACAGAAGCGGGAAAGGCCGAAAATCCTTGCCGCGGCTGCGCCGGATATGCCGAAGAAGATCACGGGCCTGCCGGTGTTCAGATAGTTGACGAAGGTTCCGTTGCATAAGGTGCTGCCTGTGCAGAGGATCAGCTCCGGCCAGTCGAGGACGGCGTCACGGTAGCTTTTCTGTCCGTGTTCGACGGTGATGCCGGAACGGACGCTGCCCACGAACTGAGGATTCATGTCCAGCACGCGCAGAGGGAATTCCTGCGATAGTCTGGCTGTGAGGGCAGGCTGATATCCCACCAGCGTGATGCGCGGAGTACCAAAATGTTCACGGATATGGGCGGCATGTGCTTCCGCGCAGCGTTCCAGTTCGTCATTGCGGCAGTGCACGGTGTGTTCGATGTCGCCGGTATATCGCATGACGGCATTGAGCGCGGCTACGAGCAGACCTCTGCTGTGGACGTCATGTTCCGGGTCAAGTGCGAGCAGTTCTTCCAGCGTGCCGTTGAAATCTGAAGGGGCGTCGGTAAAGGCCTGTCCGAGAGCCGTGCCGAATTCCGCCTGGAGCATGATTTCCCTGCCCGCAAGAATGGGATAGTCCTTGCGGGTGGTATTGCCTATGGCTTCTTCCGGCGAGAGGCCCCGGCTTTTCAGACGGATGGGGCTTGCCTGCAGATGACGGCTTCTGACGATGTGTTCCAGTTCCTGCCGGAGACGGCGGTAAAGTTCCTGAGAGGTCATGTGTTCTCCAGTCCGAGAAAGGCGTTGAGTTCCGTGTTGCTGCTGGTTTCGAAAAGGTGTTCCGCGGAGCGGATGCAGAGCATGCTGCCGTTTGCCATGATGCCTATGCGGGAGGCCAGTCTCCGGGCTTCATGAAAGTCGTGGGTGACGAAGAGCACGGCGCAGTTGAATTTCCGGGGAATGTCTTCCAGCTCTTCGTATAGACGTTTTTTGGTCGCAGGATCAAGCGATGAGAAGGGCTCGTCAAGCAGCAGCAGCCTCGGCTTCAGTATCAGAGCACGTGCCAGGGCCACTCTTTGCCGTTCTCCGCCGCTCAGCGTCTGCGGGTACTGTTTCAGAATATGTTCTATTCCCAGTATGCCGGCGATGGCTTCCACGAGGGTCTTCTGTTCTTTTTCAGGAACACGGCGGACACGCAGCCCGTAGGCGACGTTGGCTTCCACGGTCATGTGGGGAAAAAGCGCGTAGTCCTGATACATGAATCCTATGCGTCGTTCCGTGAGGGGGATGCTCTGAACCGGTGTGCCGTAGAGAAGAACCTGACCTTGTTCAGGAGCGTAAAAACCTGCGGCGGATTCCAGAAGCAGCGTCTTTCCCGCGCCTGTGCGTCCCAATATGGCGAAAATTTCCTGTTCCTGCAGGGCAAAGGAAACATTCGTGATGTGCATGTTTCCCCTGGTCAGACAGAATTGATCGAACGCAAGAGGAATCATGACGGGGACGCTCCTTCCATACGGCTTGCCGTACGACGATGCAGCAGCGTGGAAAGCAGAAGCGCGATCCCGGAAATGGCAAGAAGGATGATGGCGGAAGCCATAGCCATGCCGTTGTCGCCGGTACTTATGTTGAGGTAGATGCTGGCCGGCAGCGTTTCGGTCTTCATGCGGGTGACGCCGACCAGCATGAGGGTGGCGCCGAATTCACCTATGGCACGAGACCATGTGAGAATGGCTGCCATGAGAATGGAATTTCTGCACAGAGGCAGGGTTATGGTAAGAAAACGTTGCCATCGTGAAGATCCG
>USNI01000283.1 GCA_900555975.1 uncultured Desulfovibrio sp.
CGAGCACGAAGCGCACGATCGGAGCGGAACCTCCGCGCGGACGGAATTCTCCGGCCGCCAGCGCCATGGCCATGGACCCGAGCACAAAGCCGATGATTTCGGGACGAATGTACTGCACGATGGCGGCACGATGCAGACCGAGACCGCCCGCGATGTCACGCTCGAAGCAGGCCACGCATATGCCCATGTTGGCGGGATTGCCGAATTTCTGCAGCAGGATGGCTGCGACACCGATGATCGCGCCGACAAAGATGATGCCGGCTGTGCCGGCAAAGGGATTTTTACCGTTCATGAGGACTCCTCCCTCCTGAAGATGTGTTACGAAGCCATGCCGGAACGACAGACGTAACCGCGGTGCATACCGTGTGTCACGCACAACGGCAGCGGAAGGAAGAGGCCGAATTCAGACGAAAATCCATTTCATGCGCGTCCGAAGATACAGGGAACTTCCAGTTCCGCTGCAGACGCGCGTCAGGTACCGCCGCGGAACTCTCGTTCCACGGAAAAGACGGCTTGCATAAGCCCTCTAGACCGGATTGCGGACATGGTATCCCCTGACAAGATTTTCTTGAACTATAACGCCGGGACATGCTTCTTGCAAGAAAAATATTTCTTGCCATGAGGATATGAGGGAAGAAAACCATGCAGCATACCTGAAAACGTCAGCAGGAAAGCTCGCGCAGATGATGCAGCGGTTCTTCTTTTTCTTCTCTTGTCACGTTCTCGGACCATACGAAAAAAATACATCTTTTTTCAGAGCATGGGGAGTTTGCCTTTTTCCGGCACGGACGGCCCGTGAAGAATGTTTCCCGGACGTTCTGCTGTGCCGGACGTGCCTTCCGGATGATTCCCCGCAAGGTTGCACGGCCTTCTCACCCATGATAACATCAAAAAATTCATCTCGAGGGGTATTCCATGTCCGTCAAACTTGCGGCGGCCTCGGCAAGGGCCGCGTTCCGCGCCACCGTGCCCATTCTCATAGGTTTCGGCTTCTGCGGCTTTTCCTACGGTCTGTACATGCATTCGCTCGGCTTCGAGCCGATATTTCCCATTGTCATGACCCTGACCATTCTGGCCGGATCGCTGGAATTCATCATGGCAAGCATGATCACCGGACCCTTTGCCCCGCTCACCGCCTTTCTCGTCGGTCTTCTCGTCAATGCCCGGCATCTGTTCTACGGCATCGCCATGCTCGACCGCTATCGGGACACGGGCGCCATGAAACCGTTTCTCATCTACGGACTCATCGATGAAACCTTTTCCATTCTTGGCAGAGGAGAGGTTCCCGAAGGCGCGGACAGACGCTGGTACTACTTTTTCGTCACGCTGTTCAATGAATCCTACTGGGTGCTTTCCACTGCCTTCGGCGCCATGTTCGGCGCGGATCTGCCGCTGGATACCCGCGGCATCGAATTCGTGCTTCCCGCCCTCTTTCTGGCCATCTTCGTCAGCAGCTGGCAGCAGGAAAGACAGCATGCCGGTTCGCTGAGCGGACTCGGCATCACTCTCGGCTGTCTTCTTGCCTTCGGCACCGCCTATTTCCTTCTGGCGGCCATGATCTTCATCATCGTGCTTCTGCTGCTTTTCCGGAACAAGCTCTCTTCCATGACGGGAGCCGCATCATGACCACGCTGCAGACCGGCATCATGATAGTTCTGGCCGCCCTTGCCACGCAGATCACGCGCTGGCTGCCCTTTCTTCTGTTCCGCAGAAAGACGCCCGCCATCGTGGCCTATCTCGGAACCGTTCTGCCCTCCGCCATATGGGGCATGCTCGTGGTGTACTGTTTCCGCAACGGTCCTCTCGTGGAAGGCAGCAACGGCATCCCCGAAGTGCTGGCCTCGGCCGTCACGGTGGCGCTGCAGGCCTGGAAAAAGAACATGGCCGTCACCATAGCGGGAGGCACGCTCTGCTACATGGCCCTGATCCAGTGGCTTTTCTGATCGAAAGGAAGGACATCATGAAACATCGCATACTGTGCTTCGGGGACTCCAACACCTATGGATGGATGGCTTCAAGCGGCTCCCCGACGCGACGCTATCCGCCCTCCGTCCGCTGGACGGGACGTCTGGCATCCATTCTCGGTCCGGAGTGGGACATCGTGGAAGAAGGTCTCGGCGGGCGAACGCTGCGCGACAGATTCGCCCAGGGCAGCGGCGTGAACGTTCCTGGAGCCGGACTCAGCGCCGCCGACTACCTTCCACCCTGCCTGCTTTCGCATCTGCCTCTGGACGCCGTGGTCATCATGCTCGGCAGCAACGACATGAAGTCCGTGCTGCGCCGGACGGAATACGACATTGCCGAAGGCATGGCCATTCTTGCGGACATGGTGCTTCATCT
>USNI01000284.1 GCA_900555975.1 uncultured Desulfovibrio sp.
TTCGCTCTCATCGGTGATCTCGGTTTCCAGACCGCCCATCACGCCGGCCAGAGCCACCGGCTTTTCCGCGTCGCAGATGAGACCGTCGCCGGCCTTGAGCAGGCGTTCCTGTCCGTCGAGCGTGGTGAGCTTTTCGCCCTCTTCGGCCGTACGCACGATGATGCGGCCGCCGGCAAGCTTGTTGTGATCAAAGGCGTGCAGGGGCTGACCAAGTTCCATGAGAATGTAGTTGGTCACGTCCACCAGGTTGGAAATGGCGCGCACGCCCACGCCGTGCAGACGATAGCGCATCCAGGCAGGAGAAGGCTTGACCTTCGCTCCCTTCAGAATGCGGCCCATGTAGGAGGGGCAGAGACCGCCGTCCTTCACGTCCACGGGCACGGCGCCGCTCATGTCTTCACCCTTCTCTTCCAGATGGAAGGAAGGCACGGTCACGGGCAGGTTCAGATACGCGCCCACAAGGCGGGCGAAGCCGTACACGGACAGGCAGTCCGCACGGTTGGGGGTAATGCTGATGTCCAGCACTTCCTTGTCCAGCTCATAGGCGTCCACGAACTTTTCGCCGGGCATGATCTGTCGACCGGCTCTGTTCTGTTCGGGCAGCACAAGGATGCCGGAATGATCGTCGGCAAGACCCAGCTCGCGCTCGGAGCAGATCATGCCGAAGGAAGGCACTCCGCGCAGCCTGGCCTTCTTCATGACCAGGCCGCCGGGCAGCGTCGACCCCACGGGAGCCACGGGAACCAGCTGTCCGGCCGCCACGTTGGGCGCGCCGCACACGATGTTCAGAGGTTCTTCCGCGCCCACGTCCACGGTGCAGACATGAAGATGATCGGAATCGGGATGCGCCTCGCAGGTGAGCACGCGGCCCGTCACCACGCCTTCGATCTCCGCATAGGGATGGAGCACTTCCTCCAGTTCAAGGCCGAGCATGGTGAGCATGTCGCCCAGCTCTTCAGCCGTTCCCGTATACGGAACAAATTCCTTCAGCCAATTGAAACTCAGCAGCATATGTTTTTCTCCTCAGAGGATGAAAAGATCCCTTTCCTTCCGGAACGCGTTCCGGAAAGGCCGCTCCCGGCCATGCGCCCGCAGAAAACGGCAGACGGGCCCGGGAGACTATTCCGGCGGAAGCGGACGTCCTTCAAGCATCCGTTCTTCCGTCCGGCAGCTCTTTTTCCTCTACGCAGGGAACTGATGGAGGAAGCGCACGTCGTTTTCGAAATTCATGCGCAGATCGGTAAGACCGTACTTCAGCATGGCCACGCGTTCCACGCCGAGGCCGAAGGCAAAGCCGGAAACCTCGTCGGGATTGTAACCTACGGAAGCGAACACCGCCGGATCCACCATGCCGCTGCCGAGGATCTCAAGCCAGCCGGAGCCTTTACACACGCGGCAGGGCTGACCGTTCACATGGCCGTGGCCGCCGCACTGGGTGCAGGACATGTCCACTTCCACGCTGGGCTCGGTGAAGGGGAAAAAGCTGGGACGGAAGCGGACGCGGGTCTTTTCGCCGAACACGGCGCGCACGAATGCCGTGAGGGTGCCGCGCAGATCAGCCATCGTGACGTGCCTGTCCACGAGCAGACCCTCGATCTGATGAAACATGGGCGTATGGGTCACGTCGGAGTCGCGACGGTACACCTTGCCTGGTCCGATGACGGCAAGCGGAGGCTTGCGGTTCATCATGGTACGCACCTGCACGCAGGATGTATGGGTGCGCAGCAGCACCTTGTCGGTGATGTACAGGGTATCCTGCATGTCGCGGGCGGGATGTTCCGGAGGCATGTTGAGCGCTTCAAAGCAGTTGAAGTCGGTTTCCACCTCGGGACCGCCGGCGACTTCATAACCCATATGCTGAAACACGGCACAGACTTCCTGCATGGCCAGCGTGATGGGATGCAGAGAACCGTTCCACAACGTGCGGCCCGGCAGGGACGGATCGAATCCGGCAAGGAAGGCAGCCTCCCTTTCCTGTTCCTGACGGGCAAGACGCTCTTCGAAAAGCGCAATGAGACGTTCCTTCACCGCATTGGCGGCCTGACCGAAGGCCGGACGCTGTTCGGGAGAAAGATCGCGCATATGCGACATGAGTTCGGCAAGCTGCCCCTTGCGGCCGAGAAAGTCCACGCGGGCCGCTTCCAGTTCCGCCTCTGACGAGATCCGGCTCAAGCGCTCATCGAGCTTGCCGACCAGTCCATTCAATTGTTCAAGGAAATCCATGGCAAGGCCTTGTGGCAGGCTGCGCCGCAGGCGCGCCTGAATGAAATATGAAAAAGGGGGTGCAGAGCCAGGCCCTGCACCCCCTTGCGGGGAAACGCTCCCCAAAAAGCTTCA
>USNI01000285.1 GCA_900555975.1 uncultured Desulfovibrio sp.
GTACGTCATGCCAGTTCGCATAGTAGAAGCCGCCCATCATCCAGAAGGTGATTTCCCGCAGTTCCACGTCGGAAGCCAGATACTTCATGATGCCGAGCACGGCCGAGAACAGGGAACCGACGATGATGCCGGAAAGGATCAGCGTGACGGGCGGCGTTTCACCGCGGCTGCGGGCAAGGAAGAAGGAGATCAGCACGGCGGCCATGCCGCCGAGAAAGGCGGAGAGCTGTCCGTTGGGAAGAAGCGCGGGAAAAACGATGGCGAGAGCCGCTCCGCAGGAGGCTCCCGACGACACGCCAAGGATGTACGGCTCCACCAGCGGATTGCGGAAACAGCCCTGATAGACAGCTCCTGAAACGGCCATGGCCATGCCCGTCATGGCGGCCAGAAGCAGACGGGGAACGCGGATGCGCCAGACGATGATGTCGTGCATCCGTGGAGACGATCCATCTCCGAACCCGAGATGCGAGGCAAGAATATGTCCTACGTCTCCGACGCTCATGTCGAAGTCTCCGGAAAGCATGGCCAGAATGAAGGCCGCCATCAGGGCAAGGCAGAGCAGAAGAGCGAGTGCGGCGCGGAAGGTCTTCATGGGAACCTCGGACGGGAAGTCTTTGCGTCAGGGCCGGCGGGACGGACGGTTTTCCGGACCGGGGACGGAAAACCGTGCATGAAGTTGAAGCAGAGCTTTAAGAATATCAGAAGCCGCTGTCGGCCATCCAGTCGAGAAGCTGCGTGCTGCGCAGTCCGCGAGCCGTGGACTCATCCACGCCGTACACGTCCTGATAGAACTTCAGCGCGAAATCGTACACGTTGACGTCCGCAAAGCGTTCGGGATAGGCGGCCTTGGCGATGATGAGCATGTCGAGGGGATATTCCACGCGGCGGGAGGCGTTCATGGGCGACCAGGGCAGGGCATAGACCCGGTGCTGCTTCACGGCGCGCAGTTCCTGAAGGTTTTCATAATACGGAGCCTCGTAAAGTTCGAACGGCGGATGGTAGCCGTTGGCCGTGGGCAGTATGATGACGTCGGGGTCGCAGGCGTAGACCTGTTCCGCGCTCATGGGAACCCCGGTGCCGGTTCCCTGATAGGCGTTTCTGGCGTGGACGACCTGCTCGATGATGTAGGATTCCGGTGTGTCCGTGCCGTGCACCGATCCGGCACCTCCCTTTTTTCTTACATCCGGGTGGAGTCCGAAAAGAAGGACGGAAGGCCGTTTGTCTTCGGGGATGTCCGCCGTGCGCTCGCGGATCATGGTTTCAGTCCCGGCCAGCCTGTCGGCCAGCCGTTCCGCCTTTTCCTTCTGACCGAAGACCTCTCCGATGACGCCGGCTTCCGTCTTCATGCTGGAGAGATCGGAGGAACGGTACCATGTGGGGGAATAGAGCACGATCAGCGGAAAGCCGAGAGCTTCAATGGTGTCCACGGTGCGTTTCACCTTTTCCCTGTCCGTGCCCACGGTGGTGTCGCCGACACGCAGAAGAACCACGTCGGGTGCGGCGGACGCGAGCGTTTCATAGCTGATGATGTTTCCCTGCGGAGAGTTGACGCAGGGCAGATCATTCAGCCAGGGATGAAGGTATTTCATGGTGTTCCATCCCCGGTATTCGTGACTTTCTCCCGACCGGGACGTGATGACGTAGCGGTAGTCCCTTTTCATGGACCAGGAGCCGATGACCTTGACGCGGTCAATGACGCCAAGGTGCGTCATGACTCCTTCAATGAATCCGTCGTCAATGGTGGCCACGGCCTTCGGATCGTCGGGAACGGTGACGGCCACGCCGCGCATGTCGGTCACGGTTCTGGCCTGTACGGCGGAAGACATCAGCGTCAGAACGACGACGGCGGCAAGGGCGGAAATGGATCTCATGAAAACTCCGTTCTGGAAAAATGTCGTGGTGACACAAAAAGAAATAACGTGTTACCGAAAAAGGTGGTAGCACGATTTTTTTTAAAATGCCATGAGAAAATACGGGACAAAAAAGCCCGTGACCTGGGCCACGGGCCGTGTGTGAACAGGATCCGGCAGGAATTTCATTTCCGGATGATGATGCACTCGTTGAGAGGAAGTTTCGGCACGCAGTGTTCGTCGCGTTCATCCCTGTAGTAGGTGAGGCTGCCGTCCGGACGAGGGGCGACGATGCGGCGTATTTCGTCGGGTTCGCCTATGGCGAGGACCAGGCGGATATGCAGATTTCCGGGCAGGCCGATGAGTTCTGCGGCCCTGTCCTTTTTGACGGCGCCTATCATGCAGCAGGCAAGACCGGCTTCGCAGGCGGCGAGGTTGATGCTCTGCGCCGCAATGCCCACGTCAATGACGGCAAAATCGTC
>USNI01000286.1 GCA_900555975.1 uncultured Desulfovibrio sp.
ATCTTCCGCTCATGCTGCACTCCTTCCCGGGATGGATCCCGGAGAGACCGGCCTATCTGCTGGGACAGACAAAGGAGAATCCTGGAGAGGACATCGGCGGCATCATGGCGCAGCTTGCCGTATGCGGCGCCCGCGTCATTGGCATGCCCTGCAATACGGCGCACAGTCCCAGGATTCTTGACGTGGCGCTGAAGCGTCTTCGGGAAACGGGTCTTGACGTGACGTTCGTTTCCATCATCGACAGCGCCGTGCGTCGGACGCGGGAACTCTGTCCGGACGGCGGAAGAGTGGGGCTCATGGGCACGGTGGCCACACTGCGGACGCGTCTGTATCAGGATGCCCTGGAGAAGGCGGGGCTTGAACCCGTTCTGCCCGATGAGGACGAATGCATCCTCGTGCAGAGGGCCATCAGCGATCCGGATTTCGGAATCAAGGCATATTCCGATCCTGTCACTTCGAAGGCCCGTCGCATCCTTCTCGATGCGGCGCAGCGCCTTGTGAAGGAACGCAAGGTATCCGTCATACTCCTTGGCTGCACGGAGATTCCCGTGGCGGTCACCGAGTCCAGTCTGTGTGAGATTCCCGTCGTGGACGCCACCAGCGTGCTTGCGCGGGAGCTGATCCGGGCCAGTTGTCCGGAACGACTCAAGGAATACCGGGAAGTATGATCCCGGAGAAGGATGCGTCATGAATCTCGCGAAGTTTCCCCGTCGCGGCTACGTCAAGGAACCCACGCCCATCGAGTATCTGCCCAATTTTTCCAAAGCACTGGGCGGCAAGGTCAACGTCTACATCAAGCGTGACGATCTGCTCCCCGGATGCGCCGGAGGCAACAAGACACGCAAGCTTGACTTCAGCATGGCCGACGCGCTCGCCCGCGGCGCCGATACCGTCATCACCTGCGGCGCCGTGCAGTCCAACCACTGCCGGCTGACGCTTGCCTGGGCTGTGCATGAAGGTCTGGACTGCCATCTGGTGCTTGAGGAGCGTGTGAAGAACAGCTACAATCCCGAAGCTTCCGGCAACAACTTTCTCTATCAGCTGCTCGGCGTGAAGAGCATCACCGTGGTCCCCGGCGGTTCCCCCATGATGGAGGAAATGGAAAAGGTGGCGGAAAGACTGCGTGCCGAAGGGAAAAAGCCCTATATCATTCCCGGCGGCGCATCCAATCCCATCGGTGCTCTCGGATATGTGTCCTGCGCCCAGGAAATCATGCAGCAGATGTTTGCCATGGGCTTGAACTTCGATCATGTGATCGTACCGAGCGGCAGCGCGGGAACGCATGCCGGCATGATCGCCGGTTTTTACGGCAACAACATGGATATTCCCATGTCCGGCATCGATGTGAGCCGTCCCGGAGACGTGCAGCGCGCGCTCGTGCATAAGCTGGCACAGGAAACCCTGGATTATATCGGAGCCGGCGTGAAGCTGCCCGAAGAAAAGGTCGTCTGCTTCGGTGACTACTATCAGCCCGGTTATTCCATCCCCAACGACGGCATGGTCGAAGCCGTGAAGCTCCTCGCCAGAACGGAAGCCATCCTGCTTGATCCCGTATACAGCGGCAAGGCCATGTCCGGCATGATCGATCTGATCCGCAAGGATTATTTCCCTGCCGGATCGAACGTGCTCTTCCTGCATACCGGCGGCTCTCCGGCGCTTTATGCCTACCTGCCCACCTTCCGCTGATTGCCGCCGCTCCTGAAGGTCCGGTCGGCCGACAGGGTCGCGGAACATGCGTGCCTCCTTTTCTGCGGCTGCCGACCGGGTCCTTCAGGTTTCATCGTGAAAAGGTCGTATCCGGCTTCTGCCGCCGGATGCGGCCTTTTTTCGTTTCTTTCGCATCCTTTCTTGCCTTGAACGCTCAGGAGTGCCAGAATATGGCCTGTCTGCAGATCTTTTCTCTGAAAAGAGTGCCGGACGTCGTCGGGGAAAGCATGCCGTTCACTTCCAGACCACCGGTTATCTATGCAATTTACGAAAGAAACGTACAGTGTCAGGGCAGCCGCCTACATTCGCAGTCTCATCCGGGACGGAAAGCTTCAGCCCGGGCAGCCCGTGCGTGAGGCTCAGTTGTCCGAGAAGCTCAGCATCAGCCGCGCTCCCGTGCGCGAGGCACTGCTGATTCTTGCTCATCAGGGACTTGTCAGCTTTGAGCCTCAGAAGGGAAAGTATGTCCGTTCCATGAGTGCCAGGGAAATTCTTGACAGCTATGCGGTGGCCGGCATCCTTGAGGGAGCGGCCGTGGCGCAGTCCCTTCCGCTCTGGACGGACAGAGAGAGGGCAGCCTTTGATGCCGTGGTGCGCCGTCTCGACGAAGAGGTTAATGATG
>USNI01000287.1 GCA_900555975.1 uncultured Desulfovibrio sp.
GACGTGTTCGAACTGCTCCATCTGGGCCAGCTCGGGCGCATGGTCGGATTCTTCAAGGAACATCACGTGGGCCGTGTCTGCATGGCAGGCTCCATCAGCAAGCCCAAGGCTCTCGAGTTCCGTCCCGACTGGCGGGCCGCAAAGCTTCTCTTCTCGCTGAAGAAAAAAGGGGACGACGCCTTGCTGCGCGCCATCATGGCCGACATTGAAAAGGACGGCATCCGCATCGTGGCGGCAGCCGATCTTGCGCCGGGCCTGCGTTCTCCGGGCGGCACGCTCACACGCCGCGTCCCCACCGACGACGAATGGAAGGACATCCGCTACGGCTGGCCCATCGCCCGTTCCATGGGTGCCTTCGACATCGGCCAGTGCCTCATCGTACGGGAAGGCATGGTCATGGCCGTGGAATGTCTCGAAGGCACCGACGCCACCATACGCCGCGGCGCGGAACTCGGCGGAGATGGCTGCATCGCCATCAAGATGGTGAAGCCCGGACAGGATGAACGCGTCGATCTGCCTTCCGTCGGCCTTGCCACCATACGCAATCTGGTGGAACACCGCTATGCCGTTCTGGCCATTCAGGCGGACAAGACGCTGTTCTTCGACAGGGATGAAGCCCTCCGCCTTGCCGACGAACATGGTCTGTCCGTCGTGGCTCTGCCGGACGACTTCATCTGATGCGCGTCCCGCTTTCCGGAATACCGTCATGTCCCAGTCTCTGTCTTCCAACCGGGTTTCTCCCGGCCAGGTCATTACGCTCGGCCTTTTCGTTCTCGGTCTCATCGTCTGCATCGTCGCCGGTCTTTCCCTGCTCTGGGCGCTGCTTTTCGGGGTCTTCTGCTTCAGCGCCCATGCCCGCAGCCGGGGCATCCCCCTTCCTGAGGTGGTCAGGCTCTTGGGACGCGGCGTAGGACGCATCGCCAACATTCTCACCATCTTCACGCTCATCGGCATGCTCACCGGCGTCTGGCGCATATGCGGCACCATTCCCATGCTCATCGACTGGGCGCTCTCCCTCATCAATCCCACGTTCTTCGTGCTCTGGAGCTTTCTGCTCTGCGCCGCGCTCAGCACGCTCATCGGCACGGCCTTCGGTACCGTGAGCACGCTCGGCGTCGTCTGCATGCTCATGGCTCATACGGCGGGATTCAATGAAGTGCTTGTGGGCGGAGCCATCCTGAGCGGCGTCTACGTGGGAGACCGCTGCTCGCCCATGTCCTCCAGTGCCGCGCTCATCTGCGCACTGACCCATACCGACATCTACGGCAACTTCAAAAGAATGCTGCGCAACGGAGCCGTTCCTTTTCTTCTGGTCTGCGCAGGCTATGCTCTTCTTTCCCTCGCCGGACCGGAACATGTCATGCCCGACGGCGCCACGGATGCCCTCCGTGCCCATTTCCGCTTCAATGGCTGGGTGCTTCTGCCCGCCGTCGTGATCCTTGCGTTCGGCGTTCTGCGCATCGACGTCAAGATCGCCATGGCCACAAGCATTCTTCTTGCCTGCGGCTCGGCACTGCTCATCCAGCACTGCAGCCTCTCCACGCTGATCTCCACCATGATCCTCGGATACCGCGCCCCGCTGAAGGAACTTGCCATGCTTTCCGGGGGAGGACTTGTCTCCATGGCCGGAGTCGCCGCCATCGTGGCCATTTCCTCCTCCTATTCCGCCCTGTTCGAAAAATCAGGGCTGCTGGACAGCTTCGAGCACATGGTGGAACGACTCGCGTCCCGCATCGGAGCCTTCCGAGCCACGGCGCTGTCCTGCAATCAGACGCTTTCCATCATTCTCACGAGACAGCTCTGCGCCCATGCCCAGCACAACCGCCGGGAAATGGCCATGTATCTGGAAAACAGCGTGGTGCTGCTCTCCGCCGTGCTGCCGTGGAGCATCGCCTTTTCCATGTGCAGCCTGACGCTGCAGCAGGGAGCCGCCATCATTCCCTTCGCTCTGTATCTGTGGATGGTTCCGCTGTACTGGTGCCTGCAGTCCCGCAAGGTGCATCAGTCCTGTCCGAGACCCCTTCTCCAGTTTTTTCTTGCCAAAAAAACGCACCGGGATTAAAAAAAGTCCGTCCGCCAGCTAGGGGAGCCTCAACGGCTGAGAAAGAGGATAATGCCTCTGACCCTTGGAACCTGATGCAGTCAGTACTGCCGAAGGGAAGCCCGGTTTCACTGCAAGAAACCTCACGTCCGCCCTTTTGGCGGACGTTTTCTTTTATCACAGCGAGGTTTCCATGCGCATCACCGTCAACGGCGAAACGGAAGACATCACCGAAGGCCTCACCCTGCTCGATTTCATCGTCGGACGCGGACTCGACCCC
>USNI01000288.1 GCA_900555975.1 uncultured Desulfovibrio sp.
GTCCTTGGTCATGCCGGGTACATCGGCGAGTTCGTCGATGGACATGAAGTCACCCATTTCTTCACGGTACTGAAGGATGGCCTTGGCGAGGTCTTCATTGAGACCGGGCACAGCGGCCAGTTCCTGCTGAGTGGCGGTGTTGACGTTGAGACCAGCTTCGTCTTCAGCGAAGGAGACGGAGGAGAAGGTGAGAAGAAGGGCCAGAGCAAGAGCGGAGGCAAGAGCGTTTTTCATGGGGGAATCTCCTTTGAGAGTTACCAGCTGAGGTAGGACCAGGAATACATGAGGAAACAGATGAGAAGGGAAAGCAGCGAGGATGCGACAAGACAGATGTGCTTGCGGCCCAGGCCGTACTTGGGACTGTGGGCATGGAATATGCCCATGTAGATAGCCGTTGCCGTGGCCCAGAAGAGCAGCAGGGCGAACAGTATCTGAAGATAGAAATAAATGCCTGTCATGGTAGTTCCTTGAGGGAGGTGGGGGAAACTGACCGGTCCGTCCCCGGGGACAGGGAACGGTCGTGGTGTTCATCAGAACCTGTGTTGATGATCTGCGGCATGTTTTCTTTCCCGCCGGCCGGAGCTTCGGCTCCGGCCGGACTTGCATGGGGAGTTCCTGACGGTGCCGTGCCGGTCAGAATATCACGGATGGACGCTTAGAGCAGGCCGGTACGCTGGAATATGACCGTAAGCACCATGAATGCGACGGCGAGGATAATGCCCACCATGTCGCGATCATGCTCTTCCTGCCCCGAGTTGTCCATATAGTTGAAGCCTTCATCATCAGTGGTATGAGAACGGCGCATGTAAGACTCCTTAGATAAGCGGGAAGTTGAAGTGAGCCGCGGCAAGCAGAACACCGATGAGCACGGCGAGGCGGATGATGCCGGAGGTGAAGGCCAGCACTATGCCGCGCACTCCCCACTGAGCAATTTCACGCAGGGGAAGCGAAAGTCCGAGAGCAGCGGCTGCGAGCGAGAAGTCCCATTTCACCAGCTCGAAGATGGCAAGATGCGCAGGCTCCTTCACAACATGGAACTGAACCACGATATAGGCAATGATGAAAACGATGATGAACAGAGGCAGTTTTTTGTGGGCCTTGGTGGCCATCACGTTTTCATCGTCGCGGTATATGCGGGCACGGATGAACATGACAAAGAACACGAACAGGAAGCCGGCGGGCATGAGAGCGTGACGCAGCGCTTCCACATAATGTGCCCAGTGTCCAGCCTCATAGCTGAAGCCGAAGGCGGAGTTGAACATCTGCCCGGTGTTTCCGATGCCGAACACGGAGAGAATGGCAAAAGCCTTGTCATCCATATCCAGAGCATGGCCCAGAATGGGCAGGAGGAAGGAGGCCACGAGACCGAACAGCAGAATACTGCCGAGAGCGTTGATGACCTGTCCGCCCTTGGACTTGAGCATGGGCATGAGAATGGCCACCACATGGGGATCACCCGTGGACAGTGCGCCGGCAACGGTGGAGTAGAAACGGTCATCCATGCGCAGGAGCTTACCGAGCAGCATCGTAATGACAGCCGTGAACAGCATGACAGCGAAGGCAATGAGAATGAGGGGCATTCCCACCTTTTCGGCATGACTGAAGATGAAGTGCGGCGCCAGCATGATGATGCCGAGGGGCATAAGCTTGTGGATGTAGGAAAGACCGCGTTTCCAGGAATCCGGTACGCCGAAGACGTTGCCGATGATGAGTCCCATCAGAAAGGGATTCCACACGAAGTTGGAGTTGAGAATCTGAAAGAACTGCTGATGGTTTACCGGTCCGATGACGGCGTCGAGCCATCTGAACAGATTTTCCAGCGTCAGCGGGTTCGGGTTGCCCGCGAGATTGTTGGAAAACAGTGCAATGAAGAACATGGCCAGCAGGCCCGGCAGGGATTCCTGCATACTGTAGAGGCAGCTGAGGAAAGAGCGACGACGCTCCTCATATGTGATGTTCATGTGTCTACCTGCCTATTGGAACTTATGAGCGGTCCATGCGTCCAGACCACGTTCGGGATGAGGATGCGTGCCGGTGCGCCAGTATTCCTGCAGAGCGGAGCGTTCCATGAGCGACGCGCGCAGGAAGCCCTCGATGGTACCGTTCACGCCCATGAGCACGTCAACGTTGTTACGCGGCTGGAAGGCCAGATTGGCGCTCTTGAACACGCGTTTGCGATAGTTGGTTTCGATGTGCCAGGCGTGGATCATCTCGCCGTCGAAACTGTCGATGACGATGCTGAACTGGGGCTTTCCGTCGGCCATGAGAGGACCGTCAAAGCGAGGATGCTCCTTGTCCAGGATGATGGGTTCGGGGTT
>USNI01000289.1 GCA_900555975.1 uncultured Desulfovibrio sp.
GTCGCTTCAGGAACATGTCCGGCTCCGCGCCGGTTTTTTCAGGGAGTTTTCATGGATTGCGTGCTGAGAAACGCCGAGGTGTACAGGCCTTCCGGCTTTGCGAAGAACGACGTGCTGGTCCGGGACGGCAGGATAGAGCGCATCGCCCCGCAGATACCTCCCGTGGAGGGCGTATCGGAATTCGATATGAGCGGCTGCTGCATCGTTCCCGGCCTCGTAGATGTCCATGTGCATTTCCGTGAGCCGGGTTTTTCATGCAAGGAGACCATGCGCACGGGATCTCTTGCGGCGGCGCACGGAGGCTATACCACGGTATGCTCCATGCCCAATCTGAATCCTGCGCCGGACACGGTCGAGCATCTTGAAAGACAGCTTGAGATCATCCGCCGCGACGCCGTGATCCGGGTGATTCCCTACGGGACCATCACCATGGAGGAGAAGGGCCGCCGTCTGTCGGACATGGAAGGCATGGCGCCCTTTGTCGCGGGTTTTTCCGACGACGGGCGCGGCGTGCAGGACGAGGGCATGATGCGCGAGGCCATGACCGAGGCCGGAAGACTGGGAAAGATCATTGCCGCCCACTGCGAGGTGAACGAGCTGCTCCGCGGCGGATACATCCACGACGGCCGGTACGCGCACGCCCACGGACACCGGGGCATCTGCTCCGAAAGCGAGTGGGGCCAGATCGCCCGGGACGTGGCCCTCGCGCGCGAAACCGGCGTGCGCTATCATGTCTGCCACATTTCCACGAAGGAAAGCGTCGACATCATACGCCGGGCCAGGGCGGAGGGAGTGGACGTCACCTGCGAGACCGGACCGCATTATCTGGTGCTCTGCGACGGCGATCTTCAGGAAGACGGACGCTTCAAGATGAATCCGCCTCTGCGCGGCGAAGAGGACAGGGCGGCGCTCATCGATGGCGTTCTGGACGGCACGGTGGGCATGATCGCCACCGACCATGCTCCGCACGAGGCCTCCGCCAAGAACAGAGGTCTTGAGAAGAGCGCCATGGGCGTGGTCGGTCTGGAAACGGCCTTTGCGGTCATGTATACCCATTTCGTGCGGAAGGGCGTGCTTTCGCTGGAGAAGCTCGTGGAGCTCATGTCGGTGCAGCCGGCGAGGCGTTTCGGCATCGGAGCCTTCCTTGAGGAGGGGCAGCCCGCCGATCTGGCGGTGTTCGATCTTTCCCGCGAGTGGGTGGTGAATCCTGAGGAATTCTTCAGCATGGGGCGCGCCACGCCCTTTGCCGGCGATACGCTTTTCGGCCGCTGCGTGCTGACGCTGGTCGGCGGCGAGGCGGCATGGAACGAAAGAGCGTGACGGACCAGGCGTTCCGTCAGGCGCCGCCGCATCCGCGTCTTCCGGCGCGCCTCGTGGCGGACGCCGTTCTCTGCAACAGAAAAACATCATGTGCGGAGCCAGCATGAAACAGGGAATATATACGATAGTCGGACATGAGCCGCTGACGAAGGATGTGTACCGCATGGTGCTCTCCGGGGACACGTCTGCCATGACCATGCCCGGACAGTTCATCGAGATCGGTCTGCCGGGCTTTTTTCTGCGCCGTCCCATTTCCGTGTGCGACTATGACGAGGCGACCATCACCATCATCTACAAGGTCGTGGGACAGGGCACGGATGTCATGTCGAAGATGAAGGAAGGCGAAACGCTGGATGCCCTTGTCGGCCTCGGACACGGATTCGAGGTGGAAAGGAGCGGCGATGACCCGCTTCTCGTGGGCGGCGGCGTGGGCGTCCCGCCGCTCTACAATCTCGCCAAACGGCTTCTGGCCGACGGCCGCGAGGTCGCGGTCGTGCTGGGCTTCAACACGGCGGCGGAGGTCTTCTACCGCGACGAGTTCGCGCAGTTGGGCTGCCGCGTCGTGGTGGCGACGGCCGACGGGACGGAGGGCGTGCGGGGTTTCGTGACCGACGCGATCCGCGAAAGCGGCTTGGCATACGACTATTTCTACGCCTGCGGCCCGCTGCCAATGCTGCGTGCGCTGAGCGACGCTACGAAGTGCAGCGGTCAGCTGAGCTTCGAGGAGCGCATGGGCTGCGGATTCGGCGCCTGCATGGGGTGCAGCTGCAAAACCAAATACGGCAACAAACGCATCTGCAAGGAGGGGCCGGTATTGACGAAGGAGGAGGTGATATGGTAACGAAAACGATTGCGCGCGACCTGTCGGTCACGCTGAGCGGCTGGCGGCTGGACAATCCGGTCATTCCGGCCAGCGGCACGTTCGGATTCGGCAACGAATTCCGCGATTTCTACGACATCAACATTCTGGGCACCTTCTCGTTCAAGGGTACGACG
>USNI01000290.1 GCA_900555975.1 uncultured Desulfovibrio sp.
CTCGGAGCAGTTCAAACGCCAGATTTTTTTCAGGAGCTTGCATATCGTCCTCCCTCGGCAAGGGGCTTTGACATAAAAAAGGCCGTTCTCAGGCCGCAGTGATCCGAGTATAGCCGAGCATGCATTTTTCATCAAGAGTAAAGGCAGGGACGTAACGGCGGCTCCGTTTCCTGAAAACATCTTGGAAAAATACGGCAACGGTGTCCGCCAGGAATGAAAAAAAAAAGCACGCTTTTCCTCAAGGCGCATCGACAGGACATGAGGCTGGAGACACCCGTTCCGGCATGCTCATGACTTCCGGCGTCTTTTCTCCGGATAAAGGCGGAAGAACGTGGGGAGCCCTTGTTCTGCAGAGACGAAGGCTCCCCACGCCTCAATGATAAAGATCCGGATCCGAAGGCATGACGTCCCAGCGGATCTTGCCGGCACTTTTCTTGCGTCGACGAAGAAGCACGTAGAAGGCGCCCGCGCCTCCGTCTTCCTGACGTGCCGTGCAGAAGGCCAGCACCACGCGCTTGAAGGGATCCTGCGTGAGCCACTGCTGAACGCGCGAACGCAGCACAGGGACACCGTTCAGGGAATTGAGTCCGCGACCGGTGACGACGAGAACCGTTCTCACACCCTTGTAATAGGAGCTGCGGAAGAAGCCGACCAGACTTTGAAAGGCCTGCTCGCAGTTGAGTCCGTGAAGATCGACATGAGCCTCGGGGCTGAACTGGCGGGACTGAAGCTGAGATACGATCATGAGATCCAGCCCTACCACATGTCCCTCCGCGTACTCATCGGTGCTGGCCACGGAAAATTCCACCTTGCCTTCCATGAAGTCCTGCAGAGGATGCCGGGGATCCGTCACGGGAACGGCCGGAGCCTCCGGCTCCACGGGAATGTCGCGACCTCTGCCGTTCAGCGGTACGGTTCCCCTGACGGCACTGAAAAAATCACGGCTGTCGTCGGCCCCTGACGGCTGCCCCGCAGCTTCGCTCAGCATGGCGGCATCATCTCTGTGTCCGATGCGCACCCCGGCAAGAGCCATGGCCGTCAGCGTGGCAGGCTCCTTCTGCTCTTCTTCCGAAGTCTGCTGCTGCGGCTGAGTCCGTCCCGCCTCAGCTTTCTTCTTCTGCAGCATCCGTTTGACGCCGCGGCTCTCCAGCATATCGGCAAAAGACGTGTCGGAAGCCCCGGCAGTTCTGCGCGTTTCCTCCTTCCGCTCCCCTCGTCCACGGCCGGAAGACGGAAGTTCATGAACGCTGCCGCTCATGGCCTGCATGAAAAGCTCGGCGTCGGCATCCAGCGCGGCAGCCTCGGCCTCCCTGTTCTTCACCACGGTTCTGGTCCGGCGCTGTCTGCGCGCGTTGTCCCTGTCACTGCGGGAGGGAAAGTCCCGCGCATTCAGCACGGAAAAAGGATTGGAAGCATCTTTGCTCATGTCGATCGCCTCAAAAATAGGAATTGTGCCCTCGGGCCTGTCATGTTCTACGTGCTCCGCGAGGAAATGCAAGCATCCGGGAGCACCTTCGCCCGTCCGCCGGGGCGACTCCGGTGGAAAATCTCCTGCAGGACGGCCTCTTCCGGAGGATCCATTAAAAACTTGGCAAACGATCCGGAAGCGACTATTAATACGGGGTACCTGCAGAAGCGATTTCCGTGGGAAATGCCGCAGGGAAAGCTTCGGCTTCCCTTCTGCGGAGTGCAGGTATCTGAACGCAGGGCGTCCCTGCCGGGCAGGCCCACGCTCTTCAACCAGGAGATGAGACCATGAGTTTTTCCCGTTCTGCCGCATACACCTCCGCCGGCGTCGACATCCATGCCGGCAACGAGCTGGTTTCCCGCATCAAGACTCTGGTAGCCAGCGCGCAGACCCACGGCGTTCTTTCGGACATAGGCGGCTTCGGCGGTCTGTTCCGGCCCGACGTCTCGGGCATGCAGTCGCCGGTTCTTGTCGCGGGTACCGACGGCGTGGGCACGAAACTCAAGATGGCCTCCATGTTCAACCGCCACGATACCGTGGGCATCGACCTTGTCGCCATGAGCGTGAACGACTGTCTGGTGCTGGGCGCAAAGCCGCTGTTCTTCCTTGACTATTTTTCCTGCGGCGAACTGAACGTCGATCTTGCCACCACCGTGGTCGGCGGCATCGTGGAAGGCTGCAAGATGAGCGGCTGCACGCTGCTCGGCGGAGAAACCGCGGAAATGCCCGGCATGTACGCCAACGGAGACTATGACCTTGCCGGTTTCTGCGTCGGACTCGTGGACGGACCGAACATCGTGGACGGCTCCACCATCAGCGTGGGAGACGTCATCATCGGACTCGCCTC
>USNI01000291.1 GCA_900555975.1 uncultured Desulfovibrio sp.
CCAGAAGAACGGGAAGAAGGGCCGCTTCACCCGCCGCGCCATCAGGAACGTCCGAAGCGGCAAGAAAATAGGAGATCCTGAGCGTTGACCCTTCCATGAGGCTGCGGCTCGTGACAAAAACATAGCCGCAGTCGAGCGCAAAGGCCTCGGCTTCCGCATAGGACGCAAAGGGATGCACATTGCCTGCGGCATCGTGAAATTCAAAACGGCTCATGGATCCTCCCGGCGACAAACGGACGCATGTTGTCGTCGACGAATGTATTCCCGGCTGAAAAGTCTCGTCAAGACGAACGCTCTCCGCCATTCCGATGCCGGACTTCTTCCGCAGAAGATTCAAATCGGTCTCCGACTTGTCAGAGGCCGGGGAAAGAACTATAGGAAGGGAACATACATTACCGGCACTCCGTCGCCGGGACAACAAAGGAAGTCTTATTATGAGCGATTGCGATCACAACTGCGGCAGTTGCGGCCAGGACTGCGCAGAACGCACCGAACCTGCCGACATGAAGGTGAAGCCCCATAAGTTCTCCACCGTAAAGAAGGTCATCGGCGTCGTGAGCGGCAAGGGCGGCGTAGGCAAGTCCCTCGTCACGGGCCTGCTCGCCTCCAAGATGCAGAGCCGCGGTTCCCATGCCGCCGTGCTCGATGCCGATATTACCGGCCCCTCCATCCCCCGTCTGTTCGGACTCACCCAGCGCATGTCCGGCACGCAGCTGGGACTGAATCCCGTCCGCTCCGCTACCGGCGTGGATATCGCGTCCATGAATCTTCTGCTCGAACACGATACCGATCCCGTCGTGTGGCGCGGCCCCGTCATCGCCAACGTGGTCACCCAGTTCTGGTCCGAAGTGATCTGGAACAACGTGGACTACATGTTCGTCGACATGCCTCCCGGAACCGGCGACGTGCCGCTTACGGTTTATCAGTCACTGCCCATTGACGGCATCGTGATCGTCACATCCCCGCAGGAACTCGTATCCATGATCGTGGAAAAGGCCGTGAACATGGCCCGGCTCGACGGCCTGAACATCCCGGTTATCGGCATCGTGGAAAACATGTCCTACTTTGAATGCCCGAACTGCGGCAAACGGCACTCCATCTTCGGTGAAAGCCATCTGGAGGAAATTGCCAGACAGTACGACATCAGGCACATCGCCCGGCTGCCCATTGACCCCGCCATCGCACGTGCCTGCGATCAGGGCGCCATTGAAGCCGTCAAGAGTCCCTGGCTCGACGACATGGCCGACGCCATCAGCAGTCTCTGAGCCTGCATCATCCGAGGCGACGGGGGAGCCGTCTTATGCGCTTTCCCGCCGCCGTCACGCATCTTTCTTCAGCCCATTTCTCCGCCCCCTCCGGCGTCCGCACGGAGGTGCCTCCACAAAAGCGCCCCGCCTGAGGCGTTTCCAGGCTGCGGCTCATCCATCCGGGCTCTTTCTTCCAGAACAGACGGATCCGCCGACGCCCTTTCTTCACCCCTTCTCCCAAAGACGACGCACACCCCTCCGTTTCATCGGTCTTTTTCTCCGCAATGCCTGTCCGGATTCCCCTCACCTGTACTTTCCGGTGAAATCATCGCTCACGGCATATCTGCGAACAACACAAAAAAAGCGCCCGTCCCATCATGGAACAGGCGCTGTTGAAAGCCGGATTATTTTCCTAACAACGGGAGAGAATCTGATAGGCCGTCGTTGCAATGAGCATGGCCACGCAGGTATTGAACACGAAGCTGAACGCCGCCCATTTTGCGGATCCGGTTTCCATGCGGATGGTGACCAGACTCACGAAACACGGCGCATACAGAAGTACAAAGAGCAGAAACGCCACGACAGAAGGAATGTTCCAGTTCTTGTCGCGGGCGATGAACTGGGCCAGCGTCGCGGAGTCCTCCTCCGTATCGTAGAGAGAATAGGCGGTGCCGAGCGTGGTCACAATCACTTCCTTGGCGGCCAGGCCGCCGAGAAGGGCAATGTTTGCTTCCCATCCGAAGCCGGCATATTGCGTCACCGGTTCCATGGCCGTGCCTATGCGCCCCGCCACGGTATGGCGCAACGCCTCCTCGCTGAAGCGTCCCTTCTCCTCCTGCAGAGCCTTTTCAAAGGAAAGGCGCATGGCGGATCCCGGTTCCGAAGCATCTAGCTGACGCTGAATGTCGGCCACCGCGACCTCATGAGCCTTCACTCTGTCCTCCGGCAGTCCGGGATAGGCCATGGCCGCCCATACGACAATGGAAATGGCCAGAATGACGGTACCGGCTTTTTTAAGATACTCCCACGTGCGTTC
>USNI01000292.1 GCA_900555975.1 uncultured Desulfovibrio sp.
AGCCTCGGGCAGAAGAAGCGTGGAGATCTCCATGTAGTTTTCCCCGCTGCCCACCTGCACGCGGGCCTTTCCTTCCTCAGGAACCTCCACCACCCGTACGGGAACGGCAAGACACATAATCACATACTCCTGAATGAACGACATGCTACCGCATCCTCATACGCCCCGCAGAAAAATCATGCAAGCGCTCCGGCGGGACGGACGGCGCATACATTGCCAAAGAACATGAAATCAGCTAACGTCCGACTACTTATCCTTTGAAGTTAAAGGTTACCCTATGAATGAAATTCTTGCGCCCGTCCTGAATCTTCTGAACCGCCTCGGCGAGATGGCGCTGTTTCTCTTTGAAGGTTTCAGGCAGGCATTCCGTTCACGCCGCCTGTTCGGCAAGGTCGTCCAGCAGATCTACGTCATCGGAGCGAAGTCCATGTTCGTCATTCTGCTCATCGGCCTGTTCACCGGACTGGTCCTGGGACTTCAGGCCTTCTACGCCATGTCCATGTTCGGCGCTCAGGGCATGCTCGGCTCCCTTCTGGCCCTCACGCTCATCCGCGAAATGGCACCCGTGCTCACCGCCGTCATGATCACGGCCCGAGCAGGCTCCGCCATGACCGCGGAAATCGGCGTCATGCGCATCTCCGATCAGATAGACGCTCTGGAAGTCATGGACATCAATCCTACCGGCTATCTCGTCACGCCCCGGCTTCTCGCCTCCCTGGTCACCTTTCCCCTGCTGACCGCGATCTTCACGGTCGTGGGCATCTTCGGCGGCTATCTTTCCGCCTGCGTGCTGCTCGGTCTCAACGAGGGCCGCTACTTCTCGGGCATCGAGTCCAGCGTCACCATGGACGACGTGCAGGGCTGCTTTCTCAAGGCTCTCGTCTTTGCCGTGATCGTCATCCTCATCTGCTGCTTCCAGGGCTACAACGCCCACAGAAGAAGCGACGGCAAGGGCGCCGAGGCGGTCGGCAACGCCACGACCTCCGCCGTGGTCATGAGCTGTGTGCTCATTCTCATGGCGGACTATGTCCTCACCTCCTTCCTCCTGTGAGGCATGCATGAATCAGCAAGTCTGGGACATTTCCATAGAACATCTCGACGGCGGATATGAAGGACGTCTCGTGCTTCAGGACTTCTCCGCCGTGCTTCCCGCGGGAACCATCACCACCATTCTCGGAGAATCCGGCTGCGGCAAGACCACGCTCCTGCGCCTTCTTCTGGGGCTGAACAGACCTTCCGCCGGAAGCATCCACGTCGGCGGCCGCGACATCTGCCGCATGTCCGAAGCGCAGTTCCGCAAGATGCGCCGCCGCTTCGGCGTGCTTTTTCAGGACGGCGCCCTCATCAGCTCCCTCACGCTGGCGGAAAACGTGGCGCTGCCCCTCGTGGAGCACACCGGTCTTCCCCGCAGAACGCTGCGTGATGCCGCCATGCGCACCCTTGCGCTCGTCGGCCTCGACAAGTTCTCCGACTACTATCCCGGAGAACTGTCCGGCGGCATGCGCAAGCGGGCCGGACTCGCCAGAGCCATCGTCACCGAACCTCCCGTTCTCTTCTGCGACGAACCCACGTCAGGCCTTGATCCCATCACGGCCGCCCAGATGGATCAGCTGCTTCTGGACATGAAAAGCTGCTATCCCGACATGACCACCGTGGTGGTCACGCACGATCTCGGCAGCGTGGACCACATTGCCGAACACATTCTCGTGCTGCGCTCCGGCAAGGCCGCCTTCGCCGGAACAAAAGAGGAACTTCATGCGTCGCAGGACCCGTATCTGCGCCGCTTTCTCGATCGTAAATTCGAAGAATCCCGCCGCATGGCGGCCCCGCCGCTCGACGGCTCCGTACGTCAGGCGCTGGCCGAATGGCTGGACGATTAGCGAGGAATCTATGTCTGCTGCAAAAAACACCGTCATTGGCATATTCGTGGTCATCGGCCTCGTATGCGTGGCCTATCTCACCATCAAGCTCGGCCGCATGGAAGTGCTCGGCGACAAGGGATACACCGTCACCGCGCGCTTTTCCTCCGTGGCCGGCCTGCGTACCGGAGCGAGCGTGGAAATCGGAGGCGTGTCCATCGGTCGAGTGTCGGCCATCAGACTCGACACCAACGACTATACCGCGCACGTCGATCTTCGCATCAACGAGGGCGTTCCTCTCTCGGAGGACGTCATGGCTTCGGTAAAGACCAGCGGGCTTATCGGCGACAAATACATCGCCATCACCCCCGGAGGCTCGGAAACCCTGCTTGAACCGGGCAGCCTCATCACCGACA
>USNI01000293.1 GCA_900555975.1 uncultured Desulfovibrio sp.
CCTGCGCATTGAAGATACCGACGCTACGCGTTCCAGACAGGAATATACCGACTCCATTCTCGCTTCCATGAAGTGGCTCGGACTGGACTGGGACGGAGATCTCACCTATCAGAGCAAGCGCCTGGATATCTACAACGCCTATATCGACAAGCTTCTGGAAACCGGACATGCCTACTGGTGCGACTGTACTCCTGAAGAAGTGGAAGCCATGCGTGAAGTGGCCCGCGCCAGAGGTGAGAAGCCCCGCTACAACGGCAAGTGCCGTGACCGCGGTCTGACGGCGGGACCCGGCAGAGTGGTTCGGCTGCGTGTGCCGGACGAAGGACGTATCGTCTTCAACGACATGGTGAAGGGGACCATCTCCGTGGATGTTTCCGAACTCGACGATATGGTGCTTCGTCGTACCGACGGCATGCCCACCTACAATCTTGCCGTCGTGGTGGACGACCATGACATGGGTGTGACTCATGTGCTGCGCGGTGATGACCATGTTTCCAACACTCCCAAGCAGATACTGCTGTACAATGCCCTCGGATTCGAAGTTCCGACCTTCGGTCATGTGCCCATGATCTGCGGCCCCGATCATCAGAAGCTGTCCAAGCGTCACGGCGCGCGTGCCGTCATCGAATACGAGCAGGATGGTCTTCTGCCGCAGGCTCTGGTGAATTATCTTGTCCGTCTCGGCTGGTCTCATGGCGATCAGGAAATCTTTTCTCTGCAGGAACTTGTTCAGCTGTTCGACGGCAACAACCTGAACAGTTCCCCGGCGGCTTTCGACCCCGAAAAGCTGAAGTGGCTCAATGCCCATTATCTGCGCAATACGCCTCTGCCGCAGCTTGCCGTGATGGTGCGGCCGTTCCTTGAAAAGCTGGGCTATGACGTTCCCGTCGAAAAGATCGAACCTTTGCTGCCCATGTATGTGGAGCGTGCATCCGATCTGGCGGCGCTTGCGCAGGCGCTCACCATCTACTTCAAGCCTGCGGAGGAGCTGGTCATTGAAGAGAAGGCCATGAAGGCCCTGAACGAGGATGGCAAACATCAGCTTGCCGTGCTGCATGATCTGATTGCGGCCATGCCCGAGTTCAACGGTGAGGCTCTTGATGCGCTGCTTCACGAGTATGTGGCAAAGGGCGGACTCAAGTTCAAGCAGGTCGGCCCGCCTCTGCGTTCCGCGCTTACCGGTCTTGCGGGTGGTCCTTCCGTACACGACGTCATGGCAGCCCTCGGCAGGGAAGAAAGTCTGAAACGCATTGAGCGCGCTGCCCGTTAGGGCGATGAAGAAGGACACGGATTTCCGTGTCCTTCTCAAAAGACGGTACTTCTGTACGGAATACGTTTCGGGTCCGGAAAGTCTTCATGGCGGCATCCGTCAAGAAAGATCCCGTTGCTGCGTTCAGACTTCCCCGGATGCATGCCGGGCGGGACCGGAACGTTCTGACAGAGGCCGGAAACATTTTTTCAGATCATCCGGCTCTGTCTTCTCTGGACGGGACCGGATGACGATTTATTTAAATCAGGGTACGATCTTCCATCGAAGATTCCGCCCCGTGACCTGAGCCGTCTGCACAGGCACGCCAACAGCAGAATGCCATACGGGAGAAACCCATGCAGTTGTATAATACCATGACACGCCGCAAGGAGAATTTCGAACCCCGCCAGGCCGGCAGGGTGGGAATGTATGCCTGCGGCATTACCGCCTATGATCTCAGTCATATAGGTCATGCCCGCTCGGCGGTGGTGTTTGATGTGCTGAACCGCTATCTGCGCCATCTCGGCTATGATGTGACGTTTGTCCGCAACTTCACCGACGTGGACGACAAGATCATCGCCCGGGCCAACCGGGAGAACAGAACCTGCACAGAAGTGGCTGAAACCTATATTGCCGCCTTCCATGAAGACATGGACAGACTGAACGTCCGCAGAGCCGACATCGAACCTCGTGCCACCGAGTACATCGCGGACATGCAGAAGCTCGTGCAGACGCTCATCGACGGAGGGCATGCCTATGCCGTGCCTTCCGGCGACGTATATTTCCGGGTTCGTTCCTTCCCCGGCTACGGCAAGCTGTCCGGCAGGGATATTGACGAACTTCGCTCCGGTGCCCGCATAGCCATTGGCGAGGAAAAGGAGGACCCTCTGGATTTTGCACTCTGGAAGGCCGCCAAACCCGGCGAGCCGTTCTGGGAAAGTCCGTGGGGCAAGGGGCGTCCCGGATGGCATCTTGAGTGCTCGGCCATGAGCAGGAAGAATCTTGATCTGCCGCTCGACATT
>USNI01000294.1 GCA_900555975.1 uncultured Desulfovibrio sp.
CGGTCTTGAGCCGGAAAGCCGTGACGGCTCCAAAACCTCAGTCTGACGGGAGAGTGTTATGTACACAGTGGATTCAGGAGATACCGCATTCATTCTGCTCTGTACGGCGCTGGTCTGCCTCATGACCCCGGGACTCGCCTTCTTTTACGGCGGCCTCGTACGCCGGAAAAATGTGCTCACCATCATGATGCAGAGTTTCATTTCCATGGGCGTCATAGCCGTCATCTGGATTTTCGGCGGGTTCAGTCTCGCCTTCGGTCCCGACATCGGCGGCGTCATCGGTGACATCACCTATCATTTTGCTCTGGACAAGGTGGGCGCTGCTCCCAGTCCCGACTATGCCGTCACCGTTCCTTTTCTGCTGTTTTTTGCCTATCAGCTCATGTTTGCCATCATCACGCCTGCCCTCATTACCGGCGCGTTCGCCGGAAGGTTCAACTTCCGCGGCTATCTTCAGTTTTTGGTGCTGTGGATGATCTTCGTCTATATTCCGGCCTGTCACTGGGTATGGGGCGGCGGCTGGATGGCTCAGCTGGGAGCCGTTGACTTCGCCGGCGGCGCCGTGGTGCACATGGCTTCCGCTGCTGCGGCACTCGCCTGCGCCCATGCCGTAGGTCCGCGTGTCGGTCTCGGCAAGACGCCCATGATTCCCAACAACCTGCCCATGACCCTGTTCGGCGGCGGCCTGCTCTGGTTCGGCTGGTTCGGCTTCAATGCAGGCAGCGCTCTGGCGGCCAACGCTCTTGCCGGTCATGCTCTCGTCACCACTCATCTTGCCACTGCCGGCGGTCTGCTCGGCTGGATGCTCGTCGAACGCATCCGCACCGGCAAGGCCACCACTCTCGGTGCAGTTTCCGGTGCTCTTGCGGGCCTGGTCTCGATCACTCCCGCAGCTGGTTTCGTCAACTTCATGCCTGCGCTGTTCATCGGCTTTGCCGGCGGCTTCATCTGCTACGGCGGCGTGCTGCTCAAGAACCGCCTCGGGTATGACGATGCCCTCGACGTGGTCGGCATCCACGGCGTAGGCGGCACCTGGGGTGCTCTGGCCACCGGTCTGTTTGCTGCAGCCTCGGTCAACGGCGTGGACGGTCTCTTCAACGGCAATCCCTATCAGCTCTGGGCGCAGTTTGTTTCCGTCATCGGCACCTGGGTCTTCGTATACATCGTCAGCCGCGTGCTCCTCAAGATCACTGATGCTGTCCTCGGTCTGCGCGTCAGCCCCGATGCCGAACTTCAGGGCCTTGACATCAGTCTGCACAGCGAACGCGGTTACACCATGTAACTTACTGTTTCGCCAGGTATTTTCAGAATACATTCTCCGGAGCACACCATGAAAAAGCTTGAAATCATCATCCGTCCCTCCAAGCTCGAAGAAGTAAAGCAGCGTCTTTCCGACATCGGCATCCACGGTCTGAACTACAGCGAAGTATACGGATTCGGACGCCAGCACGGTCACACAGAAGTATATCGCGGCAAGACCTATGAAGTGGACTGCCTGCCCAAGATCCGCATTGATGTCGTCATTCATGACGAAGCGCTTGACAAGGTCCTTGACGCACTGACCGTAGCCCGTACCGGTCACATAGGCGACGGCAAAATCTTCATCTACGACGTGCTGGACGCCATCCGCATCCGCACCGGAGAGCGCGGAGCCGCTGCCCTCTGATCGTTATGCCCTGTCACTTCGGGCGGGCCGTATTCCCCCGCGTGTCCGCCCGAAGGTCCTTCCTTTCCCATCACCTCATAAGGAGCAAAACATGTCCGCTCGATCCAACGCCATTCAGCAGATCGCCGGGTCTCACAGGGAAATTCCTGCGCCCACGACCGACATTGACGCCATCTTCGGCTGCGACGTCTTCTCCCTCGACGTACTGCAGAAAAGACTGCCAAAGCCCGTTTTCCGTACTCTGAAGGCCACCTTCGACAAGGGAGAACGTCTCGATCCGGCCATCGCCGACACCGTGGCCTGTGCCATGAAGGACTGGGCCATCAGCAAGGGTGCGACCCACTACACGCACTGGTTCCAGCCCATGACCGGTCTGACCGCCGAAAAGCACGATGCCTTTCTCTCCCCGGCCGGACACGGCCGCATGATCAATGAATTCTCCGGCAAGATGCTCATCACCGGTGAACCCGACGCCTCCTCCTTCCCTTCCGGAGGCATCCGTTCCACCTTCGAAGCCCGCGGCTATACGGCATGGGATCCCACCGTTCCCGCCTTCGTCATCGGAAGCACGCTGCACATTCCGACCATGTTCTACAGCTA
>USNI01000295.1 GCA_900555975.1 uncultured Desulfovibrio sp.
CCTTTTCATCGCGTAAAAGGTCGGCGGACGTTCTGCGGATGCCCCGCAGGTCCGCTGTTTTCCCGAGGGACGTTTTTTAAGGTGCACCGGCATCCCGACCGTTTTCTCGTCCCCTGACGCGGAAAAGGGGACGGGAGAAGGACGGGAACGGCGTTTTCACAACGCCGCCTCCTTGAGCCGATGCTTATGGTTTGACGGCTCTGGTGGCCATGAACGATGGGCAGAAGCGGTCGAGCAGGCGTTCGCCGCCGAAGGTGTCTTCGTAGAAACCGGTGATGACGAAGCCTGCGGAGATCTGGCCCTGAATCTGCTCTTCGAGGGAGTGACCGAATTCTATGGCGCCGTCCTTGCTTTCGAGGGCTTCCTTGTCCAGGTAGTCGAGGTCGGAGTAGGGCAGAGGATATTTCACCTGAAGCACGCCCTGTTTTTCAAGCTCCTCATCGAACATGTAGAACACGGGATTCATGAAGCCGCTCATGAGCACGCCGCCTTTGGCGAGCACGCGGAAGGCTTCGTTCCAGACCGGCTGTATATGGGGGATGAACACGTTGGAGACCGGATGCACGATGATGTCGAAGCTTTCGGCCTCGAACATGGACAGATCGGTCATGCTGGAGCGCACGGTATGCAGTTCGAGATGTTCGCGCCGGGCCACGGAGCGGTCCTGTTCCAGCTGGGCTTCGGAGAGATCGAGCACGGTGACCACGGCGCCCGCGGCCGCCAGGATCGGTCCCTGCTGACCGCCGCCCGATGCCAGACACAGGATGCGCCTGCCTTTGACCGGCGGGAACCATGCGGCGGGAACGGGTTTCTGAGCGGTGAGCACGATGCACCAGTTGCCGTGACGGGCGTTGTCGATGACTTCGTCGTCCACGGGAACGGTCCACGGGTTTTTCTGACGGACTTTTTCTTCCCAGTTTTTGATGTTCCGGGCGATGATATCCATAGCGTCTCTCCTTCGATGTCGTTGTATCCGGCCGGGGGCCGAAGCGCGTGAAGATGTCGTCGCCGGACGGAGACGGCGCAGCGGACCGGGCACGGGGGAACATCCGTGTCCGTTCCTGCGAGGCCGTGCCGCGCAGGACGACGGTCGCGTCATGCGTCGGAATCAGGCATCCTGTTTCTTTCTGCCGAAATGAAGGATGTGACCCATTTTTTCCTGTTTGGTGCGCATGTAATGTTCGTTGATGGCGCACAGACCGATTTCCAGCGGAACGCGTTCCGTAATTTCGATGCCGTAACCTTCCAGTCCCACGATCTTGCGGGGATTGTTGGTCATAAGGCGCAGGCGGCTGATGCCGAGATCGCGCAGTATCTGTGCACCTGCGCCGTAGTCGCGCAGATCCGGGGCAAAGCCGAGCTTGATGTTGGCTTCCACGGTGTCGTAGCCCTGTTCCTGAAGGGCGTAGGCGCGGATCTTGTTGGCAAGACCTATGCCGCGGCCTTCCTGACGCATGTAGAGCAGGGCGCCGCGTCCTTCCTTTTCTATCTGCATGAGGGCTGCGGCGAGCTGATTGCCGCAGTCGCAGCGCAGGGAGCCGAAGGCGTCGCCGGTGAGGCATTCGCTGTGCACGCGCACGAGCACGGGGGAGGGGTCGATGCGTTCGTCGACGTTGCCCTTCACCAGCGCGACGTGGGTGTCGGAGGAGGCGTCGCTTTCGTAGGCGATGATGCGGAACGTGCCGTATTTGGTGGGCATGTTCGCCTCGGCCACGCGACGCACGGCCAGTCTGCCGTAGCGGATGTGATAGCGGATGATGTCCCGGATGGCGGCGATGTGCAGACCGTGCCGTTCCGCGAAGGCTTCAAGATCGTCCATGCGGGCGACGGAGCCGTCTTCCTTCAGGATCTCGCAGATGACCGCCGCAGGACGCAGACCGGCGAAGGAGGCGAGATCGGTGCCGGCTTCGGCGATGCCCACGCGGGTGAGCACGCCGCCCTTTCTGGCGCGCAGGGGAAAGACGTGTCCGGGTGTGACGATGTCGTCGGGACCGGCGTTTTCAGCCGTGGCGACGCGTATGGTCGTGGCGCGGTCGGCGGCGGAGATGCCGGTGGTGACGCCTTCTCGGGCTTCTATGGAAACGGTGAAGGCCGGACCGCGGCCCGGACCGTTGGAGGGCATGAGGGGAAGATGCAGCCGGTCGGCCATGTCGGGCGACAGCGCGAGACAGATGAGACCGCAGGCATGACGCGCCATGAAGTTGACGGCGTCGGCATCGACGTGTTCTGCGGCCATGACGAGATGGCCGCTGCATTCGCGGTC
>USNI01000296.1 GCA_900555975.1 uncultured Desulfovibrio sp.
GGACACGACTGGCCCCGTTGACAACCGGATGCAGCATGGGGGCCACGCATGCGCTCAATACTTTTTTGAGACGACCGGATTTGTTTGACGGCGTCATTGCTCTGAGCGGGGCGTACGATGCCCGCTACTTCTTCGGCGACTATATGGATGCCAATCTCTACAACAATTCTATTGTTGACTATATGAGAGGCCTGCCCTCGGATCATCCCTATATTCCCATGTTCAACACACGGAGCATCGTTGTGTGCACGGGACAGGGGGCATGGGAAGAGGAAATGATCCGGACCACGGGAATGTTGAAGAAGATATTTGAGGAGAAGGGCATACGTGCCTGGTTTGATTTCTGGGGCCACGACGTCAGTCACGACTGGCCGTGGTGGCGCCGTCAGTTTCCTTATTTCATCGACAGAATCTTGTAGATTGTTCTGCTGATGCGACGGAAGCGGACCTGTTCCGGAGACAGTTGCAGAAGGTCGGACGCCCAGTGTGTCCGACCTTCTGTCGTAAGACGGAATAAGGAACATGATTCGGAGAGTCGGTCAGGTTCCGATGTCAGGCGGCGGGGTGGCGTTCTTTCGGAAAGAAGAGGGACATCCTTTCGGTAAGGAGGGCTTGCCGTATTTGTTCGTTTCCGGGTACAGGGACATGAATGCTTTTGGGGGACGCAAAGATCCTTGCCGGCAGGAAGGCGCTCAAAGAGAAAGGCTTTCAAAAGCGTTTTGAGTCTGTGTCGATGTCTTCTGTCCGGATGCTGGAGAATCCGTAGGCGTCAGAGTTTCCATGTGTTTATTGGATACGGAACGTGTCGTCTTCAGCGTCGGAAAAGAAAATGCGCCGCTCTGCTCATGATGCCGCTTGTCTTTTTTCCTTTTTCTGTCCGGAGGAATTCGCTGGTGGCAAGACGTTCTTCCAGAGAAGATGGCGGTTGCTGAACCAGCCTGTTGAAGTCTTTTTCCTTCATGGTGTTCAGAGCATGGAGCAAATTATTCCGATGCATGAACAGCAGCGCGGCATTCGGTCTCTGAGGCGTTACGATCCTGGGAATGCTGTAGCGGATGAATTCCTCAATGAGTGCCACGGCCCCGTGTTCTTTTACAAATGTCAGTTCTTCCGCATACAGGGGAATGACTTCATGGAAGGCAACGGAGGCGTTGCCGGTCAGGCGGCACAGACCGTCCCGTTCGCTCATGCCCGTAAGAAGAGCGGCACAGAGTCTGGTATTGCCGTCAAAAGGAGTATCATTCCGGAAGCTGAAGGTGTGTCCGCTGGAATTGTACTCCTGCCCTGAATCTGGAAGAGAGGCGATGTTCAGCAGCAGACGGGACGGCCAGGAACATTCTTCCTCATCGGACTGAACATTCCAGTCGGAGGGCAGACGGATCAGATATTCCGCTCGCGAAGGGAGTGCACTGTCGTCGGGGACATTCATGGGACATGCTCCTGCGCCGAGCGTGACGATCATGGTCTCTTCCCCGGTGGCAGAGGAGTCCGGGGTGGAAAAGAGTCTGGCCACATGCCTGCGGCTTGGGGGAGTGACGACCAGAAGATCAAGAGCCCTTCCGGACGGAAGCTGAGTATGTCCGATGCCGGTAATAACGCCGAAGTGCTTGCGGATGTGGGCAATAAGAAGATCTCTGTCGGCCTCGTCGTATGGGAAGGCGTGTGGTGCCGATGTATTGACGTCGCTGTTCATGGGAAGCTCCCGGCATGGATTCTGCCGCAGCATGGCGGAGTGAGAGACGAATGGACAATGGGGATGGAACGATTCATTCTGCCTGTTGTCTGCGGTTATTGTGGAAGATCTGTTCCGTTCAGTGAAGGATGACCTTTTCTGGATAGCGAAAAGACAAAAAAAAAGATACCCCGCACGAGGCAGGGCATCTTTTCCAATCAGAGAAAGCAGAACTTCTGTTTTCGGATCTTGTTCCCGGACAAAGCCGTCGGAGTGAGGGATTGTTCCGGCGGCCGGGAGACAGACCCCGACAAATTAGAAGTAACGCTTCAGAAGGCCGGCGAAACCGGCACCATGGCGGGCTTCATCCTTGGCCATTTCATGCACGGTATCGTGGATGGCGTCATAGCCCTTGGCCTTGGCCTTGCGGGCGGTTTCCATCTTGCCGGCGCAGGCACCGGCTTCGGCTTCGGCACGCATCTTCACATTGGTCTTGGTGCAGGGCACGAGCACTTCACCGAGAAGTTCAGCGAACTTGGCGGCATGTTCGGCTTCTTCGAAGGCATAACGCTTGAAGGCGTCGGCGATT
>USNI01000297.1 GCA_900555975.1 uncultured Desulfovibrio sp.
GGACGGGATATGCGCCATCACCGGACGCGAATATCACATTTTCCAGTACTACGGAGATCCCGGCGCGGAAGACGTCGTCGTGGCCATGGGTTCCGTCTGCGGCACGGCCAAGGACGCCGTGGATGCCCTGCGTGCGGCCGGACGCAGGGTCGGACTCGTGCAGGTCCGTCTGTTCCGTCCGTTTTCCGCGGCCCATCTGCTTGCCGCGCTGCCGCCGACCGTGAAACGCATCGCCGTGCTTGACCGCTGCTGTGAGATGGGTTCTGCGGGCGAGCCTCTCCATCAGGACGTGTGCTCCGCCGTCACGGAGTCGGGCCGCGGCATCCGCGTGATCGGCGGCCGGTACGGACTCTCCTCCAAGGACACCGATCCCTCCCTGATACGCGACGTGTTCGACAATCTGCGCCGTCCCGATCCCATGAACCATTTCTGCATCGGCATCGTCGACGACGTGACCATGCGCTCTCTTCCCCGCGGAGAAATTCTGAACACGCCCGAAAACGACCTCCTGATGAGCTGCAAATTCTGGGGACTCGGCTCCGACGGCACGGTGGGAGCCAACAAGAACACGGTGGAGATCATCAACAGCGTCACGCCGCTGTATGCGCAGGCCTACTTCGAATACGACGCCAAGAAATCCTACGGACTGACCCGTTCGCACCTGCGCATAGGCAGAGGTCCGGTACGCGCCTCCTGCTCCGTGCGCAGCGCCGACCTGGTGGCCTGTCACTGTGAAAGCTACGTCGACCTCTATGACATGGCCTCAGAACTGAAGACGGGCGGCACGTTTCTTCTGAACTGCTCCTGGAGCGCTCAGGAACTCGACACGCGTCTTCCCGCTCCGCTCAGACGCGCTCTGGCCCGCGCCCATGCGAAACTGTTCATCATCAACGCCACAGGCCTCGCCCATGAACTCGGTCTCGGAGGACACATCAACGTCATTCTTCAGGCCGCCTTCTTCCGGCTTTCAGGACTCATTCCCCGCAGTCAGGCAGAGGAATGCATGGCGCAGGCCGTGTGGAAAACCTACTTTTCCAAGGGGGAGGAGGTGGTGACCCGCAACCTTGCCGCCATACGCGCAGGCTTTGAAAACGTCCTTGAAGTCCCGGTTCCGGAGGCCTGGGCGCATCTCGACGTGCCGCCGGCGCGTCCCCGCGACAACGCTCCGGACGTGGTCACCAGACTGCTTGATCCCATCAACGCCCAGAAAGGAGACGATCTGCCCGTGAGCGCCTTTCTCGGCTACGAGGACGGACAGATGGACATGGGGCTCACCGCCTGGGAAAAGCGGGACATCGCCGTGCGCGTCCCCCGCTGGAACGCCCTCGCCTGCGTCCAGTGCAACCGCTGCGCCTTCGTCTGTCCCCACGCCGTGATCCGTCCCTTCCTCATGACGCAGGAGGAAGCCGGTCGCGCCCCCCGGACGATGATCAGCGTCCCGGCCCGGGGACACGACGCGGAAGGTCTCCGGTATACCATGCAGATCAGCGTCATGGACTGTACCGGCTGCGGCAGCTGCGTGGAAAGCTGTCCGCAAGCAGGCAAAGCCCTTATCATGACGCCCCGTGCCGAGGTAGAACCCGATCAGGCAGGCTGGAACTATGCCCTCTCCCTCGGAGAAAAAAAGGTATTCGACGCCTTTACCGTGCGCGGCAGCCAGTTCCGGAGACCGCTGCTCGAATTTTCGGCGGCCTGCGCAGGCTGCGGGGAAACGCCCTATGCCCGGCTGCTCACCCAGCTTTTCGGAAGCCGCGTCTACTGGGCCAACGCCACGGGCTGCTCGCAGGC
The DNA here is from genome assembly GCA_900555975.1 of uncultured Desulfovibrio sp. Classification (GTDB taxonomy): domain Bacteria; phylum Desulfobacterota; class Desulfovibrionia; order Desulfovibrionales; family Desulfovibrionaceae; genus Mailhella. Next base: position 1,789 of record USNI01000297.1, read on the forward strand.
CTGGGGCGCAGCCATGCCGGGCATTCCCTATGCCACGGACGGGCGCGGACGCGGTCCGGCATGGTCGAACTGTCTGTTCGAGAACAACGCGGAGTTAAGCCTCGGCATGCTGCTTTCCGTGCAACAGCAGCGGCAGGCGCTTCGCACAAGGGTGCTCGACCTGCATGACGGCCTGCCGAACGGCCCGGCCAAGACCGCGGCACGACGCTGGCTCGACCTTTTCGACGTCTACGAAGGCTCCGAAGAAGCGTCGGACAACCTTAAAGAAGAACTTGAAAGACTCCCGCAGAGCGATGCCGTGCGCGACATTCTCGCCCGTGCCGATCATCTGGTCAAACCCTATTTCTGGATGTTCGGCGGCGACGGATGGGCCTACGACATCGGCTTCGGCGGACTGGACCATGTGCTGGCGAGCGGAGAGGACATCAACGTGCTCGTGGTGGACACGGAAGTCTACTCCAATACCGG
>USNI01000298.1 GCA_900555975.1 uncultured Desulfovibrio sp.
ATAAGTTTTCGGGAACCCCCAGCCTAGCTGGGGGTTTTCTTTTAACCAAAAAACGCCCTTCCCGCACAGATCGGGAAGGGCGTGGCAATGTGCCAGGTCCGCGCTACTTCTTCATCAGCATGGGAACGAACGCATCAAGCAGAGGAACGAGACCATACTCCGGATACCGGGCGACAATGCGCTTCACGGCCTCTTCCGCACTGCCGGATTCCTTCACGGTCCTGTCGACAAAGGCATAGTATTCCGCAACATTGTCGATCAGCAGATCGCTTTCGGCAGGCACGCCGTGTCCGCTGACCATCCAGGTATATCCCTCGTCCTTCAGCTTCTGAAGCTGAGCCAGACGGGCCTCGAAGGGAGGCATGGGCACATGTACACCGACATAGCCCAGATGATGCGTCATGACCATCTTTCCGGCCGGAAGCGCAATGATGCTGGCCCCGAGATCAGGCAGCGACATGAACTCGTACTCTACGCCGCCCAGTTTTTTCGAGCCGTCGGCAAGCGGCTCCACTTCGGGAACGGAGGTATAGGGAACCATCTCCGTACCCATGGATGCGCGGGCTGCTTCCAGCGCCTTTTTTCCTGCGTCGCCGTTGATGGCGGCAGCCTGCGTGCTGTATATCTTCACCCCGGGAAACAACGTGTCCACGCCAAGCCAGTGATGCTCATGCGCATGGGAAATGACCACTGCCTCCACGGGTTTGCCCAGAGAGTCCGCAAACGCCTTGAACTCCTCGTTCTGCGGCGCGTTGCCGGGCACGTCGAAGACCACCAGCCGGTCCGTCTCCACGATCTGGGCAGCCCCGCCGGTGCTGCTCACATAGTCATGCAGCGTGATGCTGCCCACCTGCTTGCTGAAAACTTCTCCATGGGAAAGACCGGCAGCCTGGGCCGTTCCAACCACACACCATGCGGCAACGGCCGCAACCAGCGTCAGCATTCCGTTCATGATTGTCCTCCAATACGTTGAAATGTGTTCATCTCCTGCGCCCCCTGCCTTCCTCCGGATCTTCCGGGAAAGACGACTCCTCCGATCAAGCATCATGGTTCCGCTTCCATGTCACAGGAGCGGAAACGCGATAATTAGTTTGATATCAAACTTTATGCGCAATTTTTAATTCGATATCAAACTATTGTCAAGGGCAAAAATGCTCTTTTTTCATATCCGGCATTTTGTGCGCCGGACGCTCCATCCTTTACAGACAGTCGAAACATGACTATAGTAAATTCACACCGGAAGCGTTCCCGGAAGGGAGCGCAGCTTTTCTCGCCATGAAAAGTCTCCCGATCTGGGGGCGCATTGGTTTCGACGGGGATGCTGGAAGCCGGGGTTGCAGGTCGAGGCGCCGCTGGCCTCGTAAAAAGCGGCAACAAAGTAATTGCCAACAACGATTACGAATACGCCTACGCTGCGTAAGCGGCAGGGCACCCTGACGGCATAGACCGTCACGCCGAAGCGGCCGACGTCCGATACGTCGCTGAGGTGCCAATGCATCGGGCTGGCGAGCGTCTATTCCTGCCGGGACGCGCGCGAGGAGTGCACGGAAGGATAACTGACGGACGCCCGTCTGCGGGCAAGTCCAGAGGCGAAAACACGTACGCAGACTAAACCTGTAGAGGCCTTGCGCGGACCTTTCTCGGACGGGAGTTCGACTCTCCCCGCCTCCACCAAAAAGTCGATAAAATCCAATAAGATATTGGGTTACAAGAAATGCTCCCAATGCTGTATCACAGAGGTGTTACACATTGGGAGCATTTTTTATGCTCCGCGCTCTCCGCCGGGAAGGCGATCCCATGTCCGTATCCGTCCCGCACAGACGCCTCCCGCTTGAACTCCGCCTGCTGTCAACGAAAAGGTCTGCGGAAACGAATGCAGCTTCTCCGCTCTTTCCTCAGCCCCCTCCAGGCGACTGAACAGGACATGCTTCCGATCAACCACCGCTTCGGACATGTCTCTTTTTCTTTTGATGTCCGTCCGGCAATATGCGATCTCCGACGCCTCTGCGCCAAAATAGTCTCTCGTCCTCTTTTTATCCCCGCTTTCTCCCTCCGGAGACGTTCAGAATGCCGTTTCTTTGTTTTTGAGAAACAAGGCCTGCCACGCGACACCGACAGGAACATCCCCAATGTTCCGGCTTTGGGCCGTTCTCTTCTTCATCCCGCTTTTCCTCCACCATGCCGCCCCCTTCCCCCAAAATATCCTTTCTCCGAAAGGATGCGGGACATGACATTTTAGCCTCCCGACCTGCCG
>USNI01000299.1 GCA_900555975.1 uncultured Desulfovibrio sp.
ATGCCATAAAAAAGACATCCCCCCCTTCTCTTCCGAAGGATGTGCAACATGGATGTTTTCGGATCGGTTCTCACCGTCGCCCTTTTCTGTCTCTTTCTTTTTGTCGCCTTCCGTATCTTCATCCTTCCCATCGACATCGGCACCTCCAAAAATCTGTCAGACGATACCATGCGGTGGATCCGCATCTTTACCTGGTGTGGTCTGTTCACGGGAGGACTATGGTTTGTAGCGCTTTTCCTCGCATTGACAGGAAAAACTTCCGAAGAGTAACGAAAAGAACAACCATTCGAACGCATGTCTTACTTGCGCACACTCTTCATGCAGGGGGCATCTGGAAGATCATAGTACTGATTCCTGCATTCCTCGCTGAAACATCTCCAGCCATCGCCGTTCTTCCCGCCGGTACGATGGAAAAATTTTGCAGATTCTGCAAAGCTGCCCCTGCGCCACATCCCCTTTCCGATTCATCCGTCACTTCCTTCTTGCCATGGCGCTGCCTTACCGATACAAACAGAAGCCGGAGGAGCATATCATGATAGCCAAGGCCCGTGCCGACCAGCTTGTCTTTGATCAGGGACTTGCCGAAAGCAAGGAACAGGCCCGCCGTCTCATCATGGCGGGCAAGGTATCTCTGGCCCCGGACGAGGAACATCCCGAACGCACGCCCGAACTCGTACAGAAGCCCGGGCATCCCTACAAGATCACCACACGCTTTCAGCTTGTGGGAGTGGAGCGTTTTGTCAGCCGCGGAGCCTACAAGTTGCTTACCGCGCTCGAACACTATCATATAGATGTGACCGATTTCGTCTGCCTCGATGCAGGAGCTTCCACGGGCGGCTTCACCGACTGCCTTCTCCAGCACGGGGCAAAGCGCGTCTATGCCGTGGACGTAGGTCATGCTCAGCTGCATGAGAAACTGCGCGCCGACTCCCGTGTCATCTCCAAAGAAGGAGTCAATCTGCGCACCGCTCCGCAGGATACCGTTCCGGAACCCATAGACATGATCGTGGCCGACGTTTCCTTCATCTCTCTGACCATGGTCCTTCCCCATTGTCTGCGCTGGCTGAAGGATGGCGGCATTGCCGTAGGACTCATCAAGCCGCAGTTCGAAGTCGGCCCCGGACAGACCGTGAAAGGTGTCGTCCGTGACGAAGCCGTTCGACAGGAAGCCGTGGACAGAGTACTTGCCTTCATGAAAAATGAAGGGCTGCACTGTCTTGGCGTAACCCCCGCAGCCATCAAGGGGCCTAAGGGAAATCAGGAATTTCTTGCCTACTGGCGCAAAGACGCATCTCTGGAAATCTGATACGGAATAGACCGGAAAGGAATCTCATGACTGATCTTGCCAACCTGCATCCGAAACGGATTCTCGTCTGTCAGCAGCGTCAGATCGGCGATGTACTGCTTGCCACTCCCGTGTTTGAACTTCTGAGAAAACGCTTTCCCGACGCCGAACTCCACATGTTCACAGAAAAAAAATGTGAACCTCTGCTGAGACATAATCCTTTCATCGATGCATTTCATCTCATCGACAGAAAAGACGGTTTTTTCCGGCAGATCGCCTTCTATCGAAAAGTTGCTCTCCACGGATTCGATCTTGTCATTGATCTGCAGCAGCTGCCCCGCTGCCGGATGATGACGCTCATGAGTAACGCTCCTGTCCGTCTTTCCTTTCCGGCCACAGTACTCTCAAAATACCTCTATAATGTTCTTGTCGAACCAGAAGACGGTTATGCCTCCCAGACCAAGGTCTCCCTTCTGCGTCCCTTCAACATCACATGGCACGGGGAAGCTCCCCGCATCTTTCTGACGGATGAAGAACAAAAGCATGCGCAGGAACTTCTTTCGCTCTGCGGGCTCCGTCCCGGTCAGAGACTCATCGTCATCGACTCCACCCATCGCCGTCCGGCAAAACGCTGGCCTGCGGAACGTTTTGCCGCACTCATGAAGCTGATGCTGGACAAGGATTCTTCCTTCCGCTTTCTTCTGATGCGCGGACCTGGGGAAGAAAAAGACATCGAAAAGCTGCACGCCCTGTGTTTGAATGCCAACATTCCGTCTGATGCCCTTTTTGTACCGGAACCACTGCCCGACATACGGTTGTCTGCGGCATGCATTGCTGAGGCGGAACTGCACATAGGAAACTGCTCCTCCCCCAGACACATGGCGACAGCTCTGGGAATACCCAGTCTCGTCATCCCGGGCGCATCAGGAACCGCATAGAAATATCCCTC
>USNI01000300.1 GCA_900555975.1 uncultured Desulfovibrio sp.
TGCGTATGCGCACTCCGGGGAACTCCCGGAAAGGAAAAACAGTTCCACTCCATGATGATGATGCCGCGTGCCGCCACACGCAGCGCTTCGGAAAGCACGGTTTCCGAAGCGCGGAAGTTTTTTGCATCCAGTCCATGATGCATAAGCACGGCATAGTCGAAGGCTCCATTGTCGAAAGGAAGCATCTCCGCACTGCCGCACACATACTCCACGCGCGGTCCGGTCTGTGCCCGTGCCGCGGAAAGACATGCGGCAGAACGGTCGAGAGCCGTCACGTCGAACCCCGCTTCCCAGAAGAATTCCGGAGAAAATCCGGCATTCAGCCCCACCTGCAGCAGAGAGGATCCGCGTCTCTTCCAGGCTGAAATAAGCTGATGCAGCACGCTCTGGCGGGCCAGCGACAAAAAGCGGCGGCGATATTCGGCCATGCAACACTCCACACTTCAAAAACTCCGGAAACCGCGATATCTCACGCGGATTCCGGAATGGAAAAGGCTATTTTCCCTCTTCAGGTTCGTCTGACATCCAGCGGCTCAGCGCGTCCACGATACGGCGTGCCTGATCGTTGCTGGAAATGGTGAACTTCGACTGCTGACGGTATTCTCCGCCCGACTTTTTATAGCGGCGTATGACATAGCGGTCGGGACCATAGGTGTCGTTTTCCTGCCATTCCCGATAACGGAACAGCACCGTCGCCCATGCGCCCTTGGACAGCACTTCCTTGTCGATCTCCTTGATCTTGAGAATGCCGTCTTCCTCGTAATCCACCGTCAGTTCGTCAACCGTGTTGTTCATGGGATTCTCCTCCGTCTGATCTGCGCGCATCACGGCACGCGAAACGTCTTTCCTTTCGACGGGTCATGCCCGTTTTCCCCAGAATCCAGACCCGAAAACTTTTTCCTCAACGTCTGGCATGAAAAAAGCGCCTCAGTATTCCTGCGCAAGCCTCTGCCTCCACGCCGCCGTAGCTCCATGGTGCACCACCGGTCTGAGCAAAATCAAGTCCTTCCAGACAGGAGCACACTGCACCGGCCCGGGCGTCGGACGCTCCGAACACCACTCCGGACACACGTGCCTCCCTGATGGCTCCCGTGCACATGAGGCACGGCTCCAGCGTCACGACAAGGACACACCCTCCCAGCCTGTGATTCCCTGCGGCCGCCGCAGCGCGGCGCAATGCCAGGACCTCGGCGTGAGCCGTAGGATCATGCAGGCGTTCGGTTTCGTTATGCGCACAGGCAAGCGTCCTGCCGTCCGCATCCACCACCAGCGCCCCTACGGGCACCTCTCCGATCCTGGCGGCCCTTCCCGCCAGACGAAGCGCCCGGAGCATGAGCGAACGCCAGCTCGTTCCAGAGGGAGCAGGAGGTTCCGGCCCCCATACCGGCAACGCCCGCCAGCGTTCACTTTCAGGACAAAGATTGCTCAGCACCATGCAGGCCCTACAGCACCACGCGGCGACGAATGGTGGCAACCACCTCTTCGGGCGTGTCGCACACCGTCACATATTCCAGCTCTTCCTCGCGCAGATACCCGTCCTTGATCATACGATTTCGTATCCAGTCCAGCAGCCCGTCCCAGAAGGCATGGCTGTACAGAATGATGGGAAAAGGCTTGATGCGGTGCGTCTGTGCAAGAACAAAGGCTTCGGAAAGCTCGTCGATGGTCCCCATGCCCCCGGGCATGACCACATAGGCGACGGAATACTTCACGAACATCAGCTTGCGGATGAAAAAATACCGGTAGTCGCTGCGCACGGTCAGGTACTTGTTGGGATCCTGCTCCATGGGCAGATGAATGTGCAGTCCCACGGACGGCACACCGGCTTCGCTCGCTCCGAGATTGCCAGCCTCCATGAGACCGGGGCCTCCCCCGGTGATGATGCCGTAGCCCGCCTCGCCGAGCGTTCTGGCCACCCGTCTGGTTTCCTCGTAAACAGGGTTGTCCGAGCCGGGACGCGCCGATCCGAAAATGGAGACGCAGGGGGGCAGGCCGCTCAAATCCTCAAAGCCGTCCACGATTTCCGCCAGAATGCGGAACAGTCGCCAGGACTCCTGGGCTGAAAGCGTGTCGATGATATATTGCTGCGGCGATGCGCTCATGATCTTCTCCTTTAAAGTATTCAGAATTTCCATCATATCCTGCGCGCACGCAGGGTGCAAGCGTCATGCCCCTCCGTCCCCCGGCAAGGGACGGTGCAGGAAAACATCCGCT
>USNI01000301.1 GCA_900555975.1 uncultured Desulfovibrio sp.
TACGCCGTCGCGGTCGAGAAGGTCCGGCGGCAACCGCAGAAAGAGCGCGGAACCGGCCAGAAAGTCCTCCCGGCCCCGGCTGAAGCTGCCGGCCGTGCACGTGAGCGGACGCGGCATCGTGCGCGTGCTGCGCTGGACCATGGCCCTTGCCCTTGTGGCCGTCTTCTTCTACGGCGCGGGCACGGGTCTCATCAAGGCCTACAACTTCTGCACCACGAGCGACTATTTTGCCATCAGGGAGATCACCGTCACGGGCAACTCCCAGGTGAAGACCGACGACATTCTCAAGGTGTGCGGTCTGCGCAAGGGAGAAAACAGCCTGCTCGTCAACGTGCACGCCGCCGAACAGAAGCTCGTGGACAATCCGTGGATCGAGAACGTGTCCATACGACGCGAGCTTCCGGGCACGTTCACCATCAGCATCACGGAGCGCGTGCCGCTGTTCTGCGCGCGCAAGGACAACACGCTCTACTACATCAACGCCAAAGGCGAGATCATCGCTCCCGTGACCACCGAAAACTTCCGCTCCCTCCCCGTGCTGGAAATCGGTCCCGGCGGCGACGAGGCCCTGCCCATGGTGGCCGAATTCGTCGAAGAATTCCGTCACGCGGGTTTTCCCTTTGACATCTCCCAGATTTCGTGGATACGATTGAGCGCCGGAAGCGGATTCGAACTCTACTGGGAAACCCGCCGGCTCCGTCTGAGCATCGGCGTGGAGAACTGGAAGGACAATCTCAAGCGCATAGCCTCCGTCGTCACCGACATCGAGAAAAGAAAGGAAACCGTCATGGTCACCAGCATCCGCGCCGCCGACGGACAGGTCTGGATGACCAAGGCAACCGAACAGTAACGATGTTTCCGCCATAAAGCGGCGCAACGCTTTTGAGGCGTTCGCAATGCTTCGCAGCAGACTGGTTATCCGGCAAAAAAATGCTGGACAATTCGTCATTTTTGTGCTGCTTTTTTCAAGTCTATATTTAACAAGGCATCTCCTTTCACAGGTATGCTCAGGTTACGGGGAGCTTATCAATGCCAAAATCCGAACTCATCGTCGGCCTTGACATAGGGACGACAAAAATCTGCGCCGTTGTCGGCGAACCCTCCGAAAACGGAATAGATATCATCGGGATAGGCACGAGTCCCTCCAACGGCCTGCGCAAGGGCGTGGTAGTCAACATCGATCAGACGGTGCAGTCCATCCGCAAGGCCGTGGAAGAGGCCGAACTCATGGCCGGCTGCGAGATCAAGTCGGTGTATGCGGGCATTGCCGGCAGCCACATCAAGGGCGTGAACAGTCACGGCGTCATCGCGATCAAGGGCGGCGGCGAAGTGACCCAGCACGACGTGGACCGGGTGCTCGACGCGGCCAAGGCCGTGGCCATTCCCATGGACAGGGAAGTCATCCATATTCTGCCCCAGGGCTACATCGTGGACGAACAGCGCGGCATCGCCAATCCCATCGGCATGTCCGGCGTGCGTCTCGAGGCCAACGTGCACATCGTCACGGGCGCCGTCACCTCCGCACAGAACATCGTGCGCTCCTGCAACAGGAGCGATCTCGACGTGTCCGACATCGTGCTCGAGTCCCTTGCCTCCTCCAAGTCCATCCTCACCGAGGAGGAACGGGAAATCGGCGTGGCCATCGTGGACATCGGCGGCGGCACCAGCGACATCGCCATCTTCACGAACAACGCCATCCGTCATACCGGCGCCGTGGCCCTCGGCGGCAACAATCTCACGAGCGACATCGCCTTCGGCCTGCGCACCTCCATCTCCGCGGCCGACAAGATAAAGATCAAATACGGCTGCGCCCTCACCGAAATGGTCCGTCCCGACGAGACCATCGAAGTGCCCGGCGTGGGCGGACGCCCTTCCCGTACCGTGGAACGCCGCGTCCTTGCCGAAATCTGCGAACCCCGCATGGAAGAAATCCTTGCGCTTGTGTATCAGGAGCTGGAACATTCCGGGCTCAAGCGCCAGCTCGGCGCAGGCGTCGTCCTCACGGGCGGCGCGGCACTCATTCCCGGCTGTGCGGAGCTGGCGGAGGAAATCTTCCAGCTGCCCACGAGGCTGGGATATCCCCGCAATGTGGGCGGTCTGAAGGACGTCATCAACAACCCCAAGTTCGCCACGGCCGTGGGTCTGCTTTTCTATGGGGCGGAAAAGGAAAATGAAGAGGCTCCCGTACGCTTCACGAGCGCT
>USNI01000302.1 GCA_900555975.1 uncultured Desulfovibrio sp.
AGCGCCACATCGATGATCATGACGATGCGGCACAGCTGTATGACGGCGGGATCATTGGTGAGCAGCCCGAAGATGGTGGAAGAGAAGAGGGCAATGAGCAGAGAAATGCCTGCAGAGGCCAGGCAGGATATGACGGTGACCCACATGACGAGCGTTTCGGCTTCAGCGTAGCGTTTTGCTCCGACGGCGCGTCCCAGCAGAATCTGCATGGCCTGTGAGATGGCAGACGTGAACAGATAGGAGCACATGGCCAGCATGGTGGCGTAGGTTTTGACGACGGCTTCTCTGGTGCTGAAGGTATTGATGATGGCAAGAATGACGATCTGGCTGAAGGAGTAGGAAAGAGATTCTCCGCAGGAAGGAAGACCGAGTCTGAGGATTTTCCACAGTTCTGTGCTCCGGCAGGAGAACAGTCTGCGGAAGGACAGATTGAGGTGAAGATATTTTCTGACTTCGTAGAAGAGAATGAGCGCTCCGAGGAATCGGGAAATGACCGAAGGAATGGCTACGGCCACGGCCCCCTGCATGCCCAGCCCCAGAGAAAGAACATGTTGCCGCTTATATTGATGATATTGAAAAGAAAGGCGACCAGGAGGCACTGCTTCATGTAGGTGTTGCTGCGCAGATAGGCGCTCAGGGAAAACATGACGGCCTGAAGAAAGAGTCCTCCGCCGGTAATCCGCAGATAGGCGACGGACTCATCCATGATTTCAGGCGGGACCCGGATGGCCGAGAGTACCGGTCTTGCCAGCAGGGCGAGCAGCATGCCTATGCCGAGGCTGACGAAGAGGTTGAAGTAGAAGGAAAGAACGTAGACCTGCTCTTCCTTTTCCCGGTTTTGTGCGCCTTTATACTGACTGATGAGAATGAGCGAGGCTGCGGAAAGAACGGAAAGGCTGACGGCCAGCATGTCGAGAATGGTGTTGGCCTGATTGATGGCCGTGGCACTGTAGTCGTTTCCCACCATGATCTTGTCGACGTTGCCGACAAGAAGCTGGAGTATGAGTTCCAGAAAGATGGGGATGGTGATGCGCAGAAGCAGACGCAGATCGAAGTTCTTTGGGAGGTGGAAAGGCATGGGAAAAGATACAGACTCTGGACGCAGAAAACCGTTTTGAGCGTACGGCAGCGCACATGGGCCGCCGAGGCGCTCCTGAGAAAAGGAAAGGCCGCATTGCTGCAGCGCGGGCAGATGCCTTCCGAGCATGGCCGGAAGGCGTCTGCTTCGGGAATATATGGGCGGAATCGTTTATCATCGTGATGTCGAACGGACATTCCGTCCTCCGGGAAAAAGAAGGTCCTTCTCCTTCCGGCGGAAACATTGTTCCAGCATGGGCATTATGTAAAGAAAAAAGTGCAGCGTGAAGAAAAGGATAGATGGCGCAGAGAATTTCGGTTGCAGAAAAGGCTCTTCCACGGTGCAGTGATGTGCCGTGTCGACGTCAACGGCATTGGGGAGCGTGCAGGGACAGCCTGTTTCGGAGGGCCGGAATCAGAAGTCTCTGCCTCGCGTTGTGCGGATATTGAGGGCGTCCATGATATGAAGAATATGGATCTTCATGGCGCTTCTGGCGCCTTCCGCATTGCGGCTGACCATGAAGTCGAGGACGAGCTGATGGTCGTACCGGCTTCTGTGCAGCGCTTCCGGATGACGGGGGGCCAGATCCATGGCCTGTTCGAAAGCCTCCTGGAGAACGGGCATGAGCCTGTTCATGAACTCATTGTGCGTGGCTCGGGCGATGGCTCTGTGGAAGGTTCTTTCATCTTCCAGCAGCTGCGGATCGTCGGCGCTTCCCGTGGCGATGCGTTCGCCGAGTTCGCAAATGTGTTTCATTTCGTTGTCGGTGGCCCGGAGCGTGGCATAATAGGCCGCTTCCGGTTCAAAGATCATGCGCATCTCATAGACGGATTCAGCGTTTCCCTCGATGGTGGGCACGTCATGAAGTTCCTGAAAGGAACGAACCTTGAAGTCGTCGCGTACGTAGGTGCCTCTGCCCCGGCGGATTTCAAGCACATCGCGGGCGGCGAGCATGCGTATGCCCTCGCGCAGCGTGATGCGGCTGACACCGAGATTTCTGGAAAGTTCCAGTTCATTGGGAAGCTTGTCGCCGGGCTTGAGCTTTCTGTCCACGGTGATCATGGAGAGAATGTTTTCGGCTACGCTGTCGGAAA
>USNI01000303.1 GCA_900555975.1 uncultured Desulfovibrio sp.
GCTGCGTTCGCCTTCGGGAAGCGGCAGAGCAAGCAGGGGCTTGAAGCGCGGGGCCATGCGGGTGGAAAAGCCGGCGGCCAGGACAAGGGCACAGACGTTCATGACATTCAAGTAAAGGTTGAAGGATGGAGAGGGGAGGCGTTTCTCCGCGCGACTGCCGTCGCTACTTCTTCCGCCACGTCACGGGGGCCGGGGCATGACGGCGCACGGCAATGCATTCGGCCAGAATGCTCACGGCGATTTCTTCCGGCGTTTCGGCACCGATGTCAAGGCCGATGGGCGCGTGGATGCGCGCGAGATCCTGTTCGGTGAATCCGGATTCCAGCAGTCCTGCATAGATCTGACGCCGTTTGCGCGTGCTTCCTATCATGCCTATGTAGCCTGCGGGCGTTTTCAGAGCCTGCGCCACGGTGACGCCGTCATAGAGATGGCCGCGCGTGACGATGACGATGTAGTCGCGAGCGGTGACGTGGAGGTCGTCAAAGCAGCGGAGGTATTCCGGGGTGACATGCGTTACGGCATTGGGGAAGCGGTCTCTGCTGGCGTACTCGGGCCTGTCGTCGAGAACGTGCACGGCAAAGCCGGTCAGTCCTGCAATGGCGGCCGTAGGGCGCGACACATGACCTCCTCCCACGATGATCATGCGTTCCGGAGGCAGGCAGGCTTCGCAGAAGTACAGCTGTGCGCCGCAGGGAACGAGTGCGGCCTCGTCCACGGGGGCCGCGGCGAGCGTCGCAAGAACGTCTGCGGCGAGCGCGGCGCCGTCCGTTGCCCCGTCCCCGTACAGAAGCGTCCATGCCGTATGCGCGGAGGAATAGGGGCGGATGATGCGGCATCCCGTACCTTCCGCGGCACGAAGGGCCAGTTCTGCCGTCCGCACGAGAAGCCGGTCGTCGGGAAGGAACGGTTCGATGAGCACGCGGACCTGACCGCCGCAGATCATCTCCGAACGGGCTGCCAGCGTGCCGTCCATGGCGATGTCGAGTACCTGAGGGGTCCGGCTTTCGCAGGCCTTCGAGCAGGCTTCGATGACCCTGGCCTCGGCGAGTCCTCCGCCCGTGGTGCCGCCGAGCAGTCCGCCGGGACCGGCCAGAAGTCTGGAACCTGCTCCTCGCGGCGCGGAACCTTCCTGAAAAACGACGGTGGCCATGGCGGCGGGACGCCCCGCCGCAAGCTCAGAGCAGAGAAGACGCAGCAGTTCTTGCATAAAAACCTCCTTTACGGACAAGACGAAGGACCGGAGTGCCGTCCATGCGGACATAGCGTCCCCTGAGCGGCGAAAGTCGTCGCAGAGGACTTCCGCAGGGACAGGGGCCGGGAAGCCAGGATGCGGCATCGCCGGTGCGGTAGCGTATGAGGGGCATGGCTTCCCTGTTCAGCGTGGTCAGCACGATTTCGCCGGTTTCCCCGTCAGGCACGGGGTCGCCCGTGACGGGATCCAGAATTTCCAGAAAAAGATCAAGCTCCCGCAGATGATAGCCGTTTCTTGCCATGCACTGCACGCCGCCGCCGAAACAGGTTTCGGTCATGCCGTAGTGGTCGAGCACCACGCAGTCGAGAGCCTTTTCCAGAGCGTCGCGCACGGCAGTGTCCAGAATGTCGCCGCTTGACTGTATGCCCTCCACGCACAAGGCCAGACGCCGGAACTCGTCATTCTCCGCGGCGGAGGCAAGAGCCGCCAGCTGATGCGGCGCGGCCACGAGACATTCCGGATGCCACCGGTCAAGATCGGCCCGCAGGCTTTCAAACGTGGCTTCGGGAGAGCCTGCCACCACATCCACACCCGCAGGCGAGAGAGCCTGACGCAGAAGATCCGTCACACCGTCGGGACACTGCGCTCCGGGCAGAAGCACCATGAGTCTCTGTCCTTCATGCACAAGTTGCGACATGCCCGCGGCAAAGAAGGAGCCCGTGCGGGCCAGATCCTTTTCCGAAAAGGCGATGCGTTTCGGCGTGCTGGTGGACCCGGAGGTCTGGAGCGTGACGATGCGCTGCACATCCCCCTGCGGAACGCAGAGAAACTCACGGTAGTCCCGCAGATCTTCAGGTGTGGTGAAGGGCAGGTGCCGCAGCTTATCGGCGCTCTTCAGATCGAGATCAATGCCTGCCAGCGTGCGGCCGTACCAGCGGCTGAGCGAGGCAGCCCTGTGCAGGGTGCGCCGCAGTG
>USNI01000304.1 GCA_900555975.1 uncultured Desulfovibrio sp.
AGAGGGCGGCGTGCCGCTCAGGGGCGTCATAGAGGTCAGCGGCTCCAAGAATGCCGCGCTTCCCATCATCATGGCGTCCATTGCCGTGGACGATGACGTGACCTATACCAATGTTCCGGATCTGCGGGACATCCATACCACCATACGGCTGCTCAATATTCTTGGACGCGAGGCGTCGCTCGAAAACGGCGTGGTCACGGTACGGAACGGCGCTCTCGGCATGGAGGCGCCGTATGATCTGCGGGCGTCCGTGCTCTGCCTGGGACCGCTTCTGGCACGTCTCGGAGAGGCCAAGGTTTCGCTGCCCGGCGGATGCGCCATTGGAGCCAGACCCGTGGATCAGCATCTTTCCGCGCTGGAGAAGATGGGAACGGTCTTTGATCTGGAAAACGGCTACATTCACGGCCGCTGTCCCCACGGCCTGCGGGGCGCGCACATCCGCTTCGACATGCCCACCGTGGGAGGGACGGAAAACGTGCTCATGGCCGCCTGCCTTGCGCAGGGAGAAACCGTGCTCGAGAACGTGGCAAGAGAGCCGGAAATCGTGGATCTGGCCAACTTCCTCATACGCTGCGGAGCCAGGATCGAAGGGCAGGGCAGCACCATGATCCGCGTACAGGGCGTGGAGCGTCTTCACGGCTGCAGCTATGCCGTCATGCCGGACCGCATCGAGGCGGGAACCTTTCTGGTGGCCGCAGGCGTGACCGGAGGAGAGCTTCTGCTGAAGCACTGTCCTCTGGACGACATGTCCGCCGTTGTGGACAAGCTGCGCGATGCGGGCATGGTCATAGAAAAGACGGAGGACGGCGTGCTGGCCCGTACGGGCGGGGAAGGCCTGAAGGGCGTGAACATCAGCACGCGTCCGCATCCCGGTTTTCCCACGGACATGCAGGCGCAGTTCATGGTGCTCATGTGCTGTGCGCAAGGTTCGGGTCTGGTGGAGGAGAACATCTTCGAGAACCGCTTCATGCACGTGCAGGAACTTGTCCGCATGGGAGCGGACATCCATGTGACCGGTTCCTCGGCCATGGTTCGCGGCGGACGCCGGCTTGCAGGCGCACCGGTCATGGCGTCCGATCTGCGTGCCGGCGCGGCGCTCGTGCTGGCCGGACTCGCGGCGGAAGGCGAAACCCGCGTGCAGCGCATCTATCATGTGGACAGAGGATATGAGCATCTTGCGGACAAGCTTTCAGCCGTGGGAGCGCGCATCCGCAGGATAAAGGATCCCGATTAGGGGCTGTCCCGGGCGGCATGCATCCCTGCCGCCCGGTCTGAAACAACAGCAACGTCCCTTCCCGGACGTACAGGTACTGAGTCATGCGGAGCGTGCCGGAACTGCCGTCGCTTCTATTCCGTCAGAGACTTCTTCTCGCCGTGCTGGCCGGCTCCGCAGCCACGCGGGATGCCGTGTTCGGCGTCGCGCTCCTTCTTCTTCTGCTGCTGGTGCCGGCGCGGACGGCATGGTCCAGAATCGCGGCGCTGGCAGCGGCCTTTCTTCTGGGCGGTGCTGTGACGCTGACGGCCTCGCCCGCACCGGAAGACTGTCCGTCATGGGCGTCGGTACCGCGCAGAAACGTGCTTGCGGAAGGCCGCATCGTGTCGGTGTCGGGACTGCCCGGAGAGCGGATCCGCGTCATTCTGGAGAAGATGCATCCGATCGACATGCCCCGTCACCTGTCTTCCGAAACCGCGGCCGACGTCGCCAGGGCACTGAACCGGGAGGTGCCCGAGGAACTGTCCGGCGGAAGAAAGGGGTATCCCGGCAAGATCTTTGAAAGCAGCGATGCACCGGTTCCCGGCCGCGTGAGCATGACGCTGTATGCCTCGGATCTCAAAAGCGTCGGACGTCCGGTGCCGGGCGGCACGCTGCGGGCGGTTCTGCGGCTGTATCCGTCCGTGGGCAGCGTGAATCCGGGGACGTCCGATCTCGGCGCATACTGGGCGGACCGGGATGTCTGGCATAATGCGCGGCTGAACAGAACCCGCACCGGCCCGCTTTTTCTGGAAATGGGCGAGGGAAGCGGTTTGCTGTGGCATCTGGAGCTTCTCCGCCTTCGATGGCTTGAGGCCCTGCAGAACGCGCTTGCCGAAGATGCCGGAGACGCTGCGCAAAAAGGCTCCGGCAGCGTCGATGTCTGGAGCGGAGAAAGCTCCGTCCCCTTT
>USNI01000305.1 GCA_900555975.1 uncultured Desulfovibrio sp.
GACGACAGAGATCACGGTCGCTGTCCACCATGCCGAACAGAGCCGTACGACCGAGCAGCTCGATGGATTCGTCGGCCGTGGGGGCAAGCACGCCCTGATTGTTGGCTATCCGTACGCCCTTGAGCGCCAGATTTCCTGCCTCGAGTGCTATGCCGGTTCCTGAGGAGATGCGCAGCGCGCATGCCAGTTTCGCACCGTCGCACACCACGCCGAAAATGCTGGGAATGGTGTTCTGAATGGCGATTTCCACCTGCTTTTCACTGCCGTCGCGCAGAAGCACGCTTCCTGCGGCGACTCCCAGAGATGCCGCCACTTCACAGGAACACATGGACGGACATTTGCCTATGCGTCTGATGACCGCAATGGCAATGAGATAGCTCAGTGCCATGGCGCGCTGCAGCTTTTCGTCAGGAATGGACAGATCCCGCGCAAGGCTGACCAGAGGCATGGAAGCGGCAATGCCCACGTTGCCCTTGTTGGCACAGCTCATGGCCGGATAGTTGACTCCGGACATGCGGGCCTCGCACCCGGCGGCAGCCCAGGCCTTGGCCTGAATGTAGGGACTGCCCTGAGCCGCCTCCTGCAGGGCTGCTCCGATGCCAGCTCCGAGTCTGCCCTCCAGGGCGGCTCCGGCAAGACGGGTATTGTAGGCGGCGGCGTCCAGCATGAAGTCCAGTTTTTCCAGCGGAGTCTCCGCGGCAAAGGCATAGAAGTCCCGGATCCTGTACTTGAGTATGGGATCGGTATGACTCTGAGCCGTGGGATCGGGGGCATGACGCTCCAGAACTTCATCGTTGCGCATTTTCAGCGTGAGTCCGTCGCTCCGGTTCTGGATTTCCGCCGTGCCCGTGCCGCGGTCGGTTCTGATGCATATTTTTGCATAGATGCCGAGATCGGTACGTTCCCAGAGCGGTCTGATGTGCACAAGCTCGGCCACTTTTCGGGCTTTCAGTTCGGCTTCCGGCGTGACGGAATGAAGCACTTCCAGTCCGGCCTTCGGGTCTCCTCCGAGAGCGCCCAGAGCAATGGCCATTTCCACGCCCAGCATCGGGGATCCGGGAAAGGCCACGTCGTCGATCTTGCAGCACATACCCCAGTCGATGTCCGCATCGATGCGCTCGATGGTTCCGCCTATGGCGTCATAGGCCTCGGCGGCACAGTAGCAGATCCCGATGGGACCGGTGCATCCCAGCGCCGGCTTGATTTCCGAGCGCAGAATGTCGAAGATTTCCTGATTCATGAGACGTTCTCCCGGCACGACTATTTGTATTTGTCGCGCATGCCCACCACATATTCTCCGTTGCGGCGTTCTATGTAGAAAAGCTTCTTGTTGTACAGAGGATTGGTGAAAGGATAGTCCTTGCGTATATGCAGACCTCGGGTTTCGCGACGTTCACGGGCGCAGAGCATGATGGCTTCACCGACATCCAGGAGGTCGAAGACCTCGGCGGCGCGCATGAGTTCATGAGAGTTGGACACCTTCATTTCGGCCCTGCACAGTTCGCGCAGTTCTCTCAGCGTCTTGAGACCGGCCGACAGAAGGGTTTCCGAACGTACCCGTTCGGGACCGGCACCGGCATAGTCGGTAAGAATCTGCTGGAGTCCCCAGTTGCCTTCCTGCCATGGCGCGCCGGACTCGCGTTCGTACAGGGAGCTGAAGAATTCCATGCGCTCACGGGTCAGATCAAGGTCGGCCACCGGTTTGATGTCCAGCTCTCTGAAGCTTCTGCCGATGCTTTCACCGCATATCCAGCCGTAGACTGCGGCGCCTGCAATGGCTCCGCGCACATTGCCCACGACGTCGCCTGCGGCATAAAGACCGGGGAGCGTGGTCTGACCGTCGATGCCGATTTCCACGCCGCGCCCGAGGAAGTACGGTTCAAACTGACCGAATTCCACGGCCTGCTTGCGGAGATCCAGATGGCGCTTGCCCATGTAGTTGAGGAAGCTCGTCAGGCCTTCGCTTTCAAAGTCCTTCATCATGCACTGGAAGTCTTCCTCGTCGATCTGCGAGCAGTCCATGTAGATGGGGGCGCGTCCTTC
The DNA here is from genome assembly GCA_900555975.1 of uncultured Desulfovibrio sp. Lineage (GTDB taxonomy): Bacteria > Desulfobacterota > Desulfovibrionia > Desulfovibrionales > Desulfovibrionaceae > Mailhella. The sequence goes on from USNI01000305.1 coordinate 2,044, forward strand.
GCGGGCCATGTCGGTGAACACGTTGTTCCACACGTCGGAGGTGATGTCGCTGACTTCCTTGGTGGCCTTGGTGATGAAGGGGCCTACGTTGGTGCCGTCGGGGGATTT
>USNI01000306.1 GCA_900555975.1 uncultured Desulfovibrio sp.
GATTTCCTTCTTACGATCGCGGGGAATGAATTTCTTGCCCTGTTCCCGGATGCGGTTTTCTTCTTCCCGAAGCGCAATGCGGGTATGCTTGCGAAGAACGGCGGGCGGAATGCGGCGGGTGTCGAGCCGGAGGGAAAAGGTCAGGTAATCGGCCTTTTCCGGGGGGCTGAGCTTCCATTCCGTGTCGAGCATGTCGTCGAAGTTGGTCCAGCCGAAGGCGCGTTCCTCGGCGATGTCGTCAATGTCCATGAAAGCGAACTGACGAAGCTTTTCGGGAATTGCCGACCACAGTTCGGCGGGCACATCGTCTATGACGCGAAAGCGCGTGAAGCTGGTGCTTGCTTTGAGAAAACTCATATGGTCCTTCCTTTTGCGCGGAAAGGGAACTTCCCGCAGGCCGGGCAATGGTACGACAAGCAAGCGATGCGCGCAAGAGCGTACCGGAAGGGGATATCGGCTTTTTGCCGTATTCCGCCGCTCCCGGAGACGCATTATTTTTTTTGTGCCGGAGCGTTTTTTCCGGAAACTCCGTGGAGGGAAAGGGGACCCTGCCCGTCATTGAGACAGCAGTGCTCTTCCTCGCAGCAGGCACAGGGAGAGCCGTGGTCGAGCGTGTCGATGATGCCGCACCCTTCACGATGATCTCCTGCGCAGGTATGCCGAAGCGCCTCAAGATGCATCTTCAGATGCTGAAGCGATGCGATCTGACGTTCGACGTCGGCAATATGCTTGTCCACAAGATCGTTGATCCATGCACAGCTGACCGACGGATTGTCCTTGAAGGCAAGAAGATCCCGGATTTCGGCGAGATTCATGCCGTGCAGCCGGCAGCGGCGGATGAAATGGAGCCGTTCCACGGCAGCGTCTCCGTAGAGCCGGTAGTTTGAGTCTGTTCGTTCGGGAGGAGGAAGAAGTCCTTCCTTTTCATAGTAGCGTATGGTGACGACCTGGCAGCCGGCAAGCCTGGCGAGTTCTCCGATCTTCAGCGGCATGAACATGCTCCTTCTTTCAATCTGTTATGAAGGTAACGCCCGGACTGCAGGAGTCAAGAGAGTCATTGTCGCGGACTTTTCGGTCGTTTCGAATTTTTTGTGCGGAAGGAAAAAAATTGAAAAAAAGGGTTGACTCTATAGTCACTATAGGCACTACGTTGATTTCAACAAGGAGAATCACCGTGAAAGACGACTTCAACAACATGGCTTCCGGAGGCGGTGCCGCAAAGGGATGTTCCTGCGCGGATGCCTTTGTTCTTCGACCCTTTTCCCATACGGCACATGAGCACCATGAGCATGACGAGGCGGCTGTGCACGGACACGAGCATGCCCACGATCACAAGGGAGGATGCTGCTGCGGACATGAGCACGCGGCTCCGGAACCCGTGGACATGGCATCCGTTGCCCGCGCTTCGGCAACGACCGCCGTGTATCGCATCAGCAACATGGACTGCCCCATGGAAGAGGCGCTTATCCGCAAGCGCCTTGGTTCCGTGGAGGGAATCACAGGACTTGAGTTCAATCTGATGCAGCGTGTGCTGACTGTTCATCATGATCTTTCTTCCACGCTGAGCATCGAGGATGCGCTCAGATCCATCGACATGATTCCGGAACCGCTTGGGGCGGAAGACAAGAAGGAGCGGTCTGCTGTTGCGCCTGCACGCATGGCATGGAAGAAACTTGCCGCCGCCGGAGTGTTCGCCGCTCTTTCCGAGGGCGTTGAATTCGCTCTTGAATGGGGAGTGATCGAGAGAGCGGAGAGCGGTTTTTCCATTGTTGAAACATTGCCTCTGCTGTTTGCGGTTGTCGCCATTCTGCTTGGCGGACTGGGAACCTATCGCAAAGGCTGGCTTGCGGTTTCCAACTTCAATCTCAACATCAATGCGCTCATGTCCGTAGCGGTGACGGGGGCCGTTCTCATAGGTCAGTATCCCGAAGCCGCCATGGTGATGGTGCTTTTCAATGTTTCCGAAGCCATTGAGGCAAGAGCTCTGGATCGTGCCCGTGATGCCATAGGAAAACTTCTTGCGCTTTCTCCCGAACGGGCCACGGTGCTTCAGAGCGACGGCAGCTGGGTGGAAAAGGATATCCGGCAGATTCCTGTAGGCAGCCGCGTCAGGGTAAGACCTGGAGAGC
>USNI01000307.1 GCA_900555975.1 uncultured Desulfovibrio sp.
CTGAGTTAACGCCCCTTCCGGTCGAAAAGACATATCTCCATCAGAGGCCGGAGTCAAGCAAAAATATACTCAGTCCACTCGCTTCAGCGTCAGGGGAATGACGTGCAGTGCCCGGGAAATTTCATCGGTGCTTCCAAGATGCCACTCCCAGGAACCGTCCGGCCATCCGGCACGGCGAGCCAGCTCCGCGGTGACTCCTTTGATGTCGATGACAGGATGCCGCAAAAACACGGCCGGCAGACCATGCGTCAGATTGCAGGCAAGACAGGCGTCTCCACGCTGATGCAGCTCAAACAGAAAATCCAGTTTTCTGTCCGATGCTGAAAGAAGCGACAGGCGGATGTCATAGGCGCCCTCATCCGGATCACCGAACAATGCCTCAAAAAAACGATCAGTACGCTCAGGAGGAAATACCTCGTTCAGGCAGTCTCTGGTGAAGATTTCTTCATAGCTGGGCATCGAACTCTCCTTCAGATCTCGTCGTCATGCGCAAAGAATGCGCGTCTCTGTCATTATAGCCTCCAGTTTTCTGATCGGCAAGGCTGAGAACAAAACTTTTCCCATCCCTGCGCCCCGTCTGGAAACCGCTTCATAAAACACCATCCGCCGGAACCGGGATCCGGACATTCTCTCTTCATGCCTGCCGTTGTGCCGTCTCAATCCGCGAAAATGGCTATTTCCAGTTTTTCTGTGCGCCGTCAAGCATGAACTCCAGATCCTTCTCTTCCAGGCCGGCGACTTCATCAAGTGTCCTGACCAGCGTACCGCCCTCCATGACCGCAAGGAAGGAGGCAAGCCTCAGGCTCTGGGCAAGACCGTGAGACACCATGATCACGGACAGTCGTTCCGAAAGCGACATGAGCAGCTCTTCCACATGGCGGGCAGCCCGTACGTCCAGAGAGGCGGTCGGTTCGTCAAGAAGGAGCATATCCGGCCTGAGGGCAAGCGCCCTTGCAAGACAAAGCCTCTGCTGCTGACCTCCGGACAGTCGTTCCGCAGACATATCCAGCCTGTCACTGACCTCATCCCAGAGATCCGCCTGGCGAAGAGCCTCCTGAACCCTGTCATCGAGTTCGGAACGGGGACAGCCCATGGCGACGGAAAGAGGCATGGCAAGATTGCGGTACACGCTCACGGGAAAAACCTGCGGCGTCTGAAACACCATTCCCACTCTTCTGCGCAGTTCGGCAACGGGGATGGAACGTTCCCCTTCGTCGGGATACACGGCAACGGAACCGCCGTCGAGCAGCAGGTTCACCTGCCCTTCCGTACGGCATCCCGGCATTTCCTCGTTGAGTCTATTGATGGCACGCAGCAGCGTGGTCTTGCCCGAACCGGATCGTCCAACAATGACGGCGATCCCGCCTTTCGGCACATCCATGGTGACCTTATGAATAACGGTATGCTGAAAGAAGGAAACCGACAGTCCGCGTACGCTCAGCACCGGACGGGGAGAATGCAGTTTATCCATGACTGTTACGCCTTTCCCTGCCATTTGCGACGAAAGCTGCCTTCAAGCACTCTCGCAATCGCCAGAAGCAGACAGGATATCCCCAGAAGCAGGGCCGCTGCGCCGAAGCCGCGCAGAAGCTCCTGCTGATTCTGATACTGTGAGGAAATATAATAAATATCGAAGGAGAGTGCCTCAAATTTGCCGAACAGTCCCGCCGGCAGACCGGCATTGGCCACGACACCCGTAAAGAGAATGACGGCGGTATCTTCGGCCGCTCTGCCGACGGCCAGCACCACACCGCCGAGTATCCCCTTCGCCGCGGCGGGCAGGAAGAGATGAAACAGAGCCTGGGAACGGGAAAAGCCGCTTGCCGCAGCGGCCAGCCTGAGAGAGAGCGGAACGGCATTCATGGCTTCCCGTGTGGAGGCGGCGAGCACGGGAAGCACCAGAAGAGCCAGACAGCCTGCGGCAAGGAGAAGTCCTGTATTGGCATCGGGCAGGATGGTATGCCGCAGGAGAAGAATCAGCATGAATCCGAACAGCCCCATGACGATGGACGGCATGCCGGCCAGCATGTCCACGGCCGCTCCGAGTATTTTCTTCTGCGAGGGAGAGGCAAGTTCGGCAAGAAATATCCCGCACCCGGTTCCGGGGAAAAGAGCAAGAATC
>USNI01000308.1 GCA_900555975.1 uncultured Desulfovibrio sp.
CGGCGGCGTGCTCTTCGTGATCATGTTCTGCTACCACGGCGCGCTCTGGCTGGAACTCAAGTCCGAAGGCAACCTGCAGGCCAAGGCCTTCCGTGCCGCACGCCTGCTCTGGCCCGTGCTGCTGTCGCTCGTGCTTGTCTTCCTCGCCCTGACCGCCCACTACACCGAAAGCTTCGAGCGCCTCGCCGAACATCCCGCCGCCTATGCGGCTCTGGCGCTTGCCGTCATCGGTCTTGTGGCCAGCCGCCTTGCCCTGACGAACAGCACGCTCATCGCCTGGCTGTGCAGTGCACTGTTCATTCTCGGCCTGACCTTCTTCGGCGTGTTCGGCATGTATCCCGGCATCATTCTCTCCAGCATTGATCCGGCCTACAGCATCACCGTATACAACGCTTCCTCCAGCCCCCTCACCCTGAAAATCATGCTTACGGTCACGCTCTGCGCCGTGCCCGTGGTTCTGCTCTATCAGGCATGGGTCTACTGGACCTTCGCCCACAAGGTGACGAAGGACGTACTCAAGAACGAACATTCCTACTGATCGGACACATTCTGCCGATCCGGGGCCGACGCGTGAAACACTTCATGCGCCGGCCCCTTTTGCATGTTTCCGGGAAAAAGGAAGCGTCCTCCGCTGCACCTCGGAAAACGTTTTCCTCGAGCCTGTCCGACGATCACGGACCGGCCCTGCCCGGAGACGGAAGGGAGATTTTTTTCCTTCCGGACATCCGGCCTTGCCAAGTCGGAACAAAAGTTTATCCTATGAAAAAAGCCCTTCAGGGCATTCCATGCAAAAACGAGGACATCATGCCGCCATCCAGTGAAGACGCGCCGAAACCGAATCTTCAGGTCGCCGCCAGAGTCGAGGAACTTCTGAGGGAACAGCTTGAGGAACGGGGAGTGAATCCCCGCAGGCTCGCCCCCGAGGACATTGCCGCCAACATGACCTGTCACATTGCGCCCGACAACAGCATGACCTATCTCTGGAAGAATGAGCCGATTCTTCACGTCACGCCTGAAAGACACGAGCAGAACGGGGAACGTTCCGTGCTCTGGCGCATGTTCACCAGGGACGACATGCCATCCTCCGAATCTTCTGAGGTATCCCATGAACATTCTTGACACCATCGGACATACGCCGCTCATTTTTCTGGATGCCGTTTCCGCGGATCTGCCGGCAAAAATCCACGTCAAATATGAAGCCCGCAATCCCGGAGGCTCCATCAAGGACAGAGCGGCCCGCGGCTATATCCGCGCAGCGCTCGAAAGCGGCGCTCTTGCCCCCGGAGGTACCGTCGTGGAAGCCACGAGCGGCAATCTCGGCATCGGTCTTGCCGTGGTCTGTGCCAAAATGGGACTCAGACTCATGCTCGCCATTCCCGCATCCGCGAGCCGGGAACGCATTGCTCTGCTTCGTGCCATGGGCGCGGAAGTGCTGCTCACTCCTGCGGAAAAAGGCATGCAGGGCGCGCAGGACAAGGTGGATGAACTTCTCCGCACCCTTCCCGGCGCGTTCCGTCCCGATCAGTTCAGCAATGCCGCAGGCCCGAAGGTGCATTACGACACCACCGGTGCGGAAATAATCGAAGACTGCCGGAACGAAGGCTTTGCTCCTGCCGCCTTCGTGGCCGGCGTCGGATCCGGCGCCACGCTCATGGGCGTCAGCCGCAGGCTCAGGGAAGCCGATCCCTCCGTCCGCTGCTTTGCCGTGGAACCCGAGGAATCCCCCGTTCTCTCGCAGGGCCGCAGCGGATCACACGGCATACAGGGCATAGGGGCGAACTTCGTCCCCGCCGTCTTCGACCGTTCCCTCATCGACGGCATTCTCACCGTCAGCACGGAAGAATCCATGGAAACGGCCCGCATGCTCATGGCACGCGAAGCCCTGAGCTGCGGCATCACCTCGGGCGCCAACGTGCGCGCCGCCATGATTCTGGCCATGCGTCCCGAATTTGCGGGAAAACATATCGTTACCGTTGCGCCGGACACCGGCGAACGCTATCTCTCCACTCCTCTCTTTTCCAAGGACTGAGCTTCCATGACTCCCTGCTGCCCCTCCCCCGACAAAGAACTGGCCCTTTCCCGTATGCGCGAACTCGACGAGG
>USNI01000309.1 GCA_900555975.1 uncultured Desulfovibrio sp.
AGTCCGGAAGCCGTACTTTCAAGAATGTTCGGCCCCATATGTCTGCGCAGATCGCCGTCGGTGATGATGCCGACCAGCGTCTCGCCGTCCACGACACCCACACAGCCGAAGCCTTTGCGCGTCATCTCCGCAAGAACGTCCATCATGGGAGCATCGGGATGAAGCAGAGGCATGGCATCCCCGGTATGCATGAGATCCCGCACGAGAGAAAGTTTCTGCCCCAGCGATCCCCCCGGATGAAAACGACGGAAATCCTCCTTTCGGAAACCGCGCGCCGTCAGAAGACACATGGCAAGAGCATCTCCGAGCGCCATCTGCACCGTGGTGCTTGTGGTGGGAGCACAATCCAGCGGGCACGCCTCATGCAGCTGAGGCTGCAGCAGAAGATAGTCGCAATGCTTGCCCAGAAAGCTGTCTGCATTTCTGGTTATGGCAACAAGCGGCATATTGTTCTGTGAAGCGTAAAGAACAATGTCCGTCAGTTCCGCCGTATTGCCGGAGTTGGAAATGGCTATGACGGCATCATCGGGGGTCATCATGCCGAGATCGCCGTGACTGGCCTCGGCAGGATGAATGAAATACGCGGGCGATCCGGTGGAGGCCAGTGTGGCGGCGATCTTGCGCGCCACATGACCGCTCTTCCCCATGCCGGTCACCGCAATACGGCCCTTGATGCCGAGAAGACAGTCCACAGTTCTGTCAAAGCATTCACCTAGATCATCCGCCAGAACGAGAAGAGCCCGGGCTTCATCCCTCAGCACCTGTCTTGCCTCATCAAGATAACGCATCGTGCTCATCGTCCGGCCCGCTCCATGAAAATGCGACGCACTTCTTCAAGATCCTCGGGAGTATCCACGCCGGGGCCGGAGGGTTCAACCTCCAGCACCCGGATGGCAATCCCGGCCTGAAGCACACGAAGCTGCTCCAGCTTTTCCGTGTTTTCCAGGGAAGACCAGGGAAGATTACCGAAATTCATCAAAAATTCCCGACGATACGCGTATATGCCGAGATGACCGAAATAGGAAGGCGCGATGCCTCCGGAGCGCGGAAAAGGAATGGGACTGCGGCTGAAGTACAGGGCATTGCCGTTATGGGCGCGTACGACCTTCACCAGATTGGGATTCTGCGCCTGCTGCTCGCTGACGGGATAACAGAGTGTCCCCATCTGAATATCGGGGTTTTCCAGCATGACTTCTGCCAGTTTTTCAATAGAGGAAGGTTCCACCAGCGGTTCGTCGCCCTGCACGTTCACATAAATGTCGGCCGGATGAGAAGACGCAACCTCGATGAGTCTGTCGGAACCGGAGGAACAGTCGGGACTCGTCATGCAGGCCTTGCCTCCGAAGGCCGTTACCGTACGCACAATGCGTTCATCATCCGTGGCCACCAGAACTTCGTCGAAAAGGGAAACCTGCCGCACGTGTTCATAGACATGCTGCACCATGGGCTTGCCGCAGATGTCCACAAGCGGCTTTCCAGGAAGGCGCGTGGATGCATATCGGGAAGGAATGACGGCAATGATGCTCATGCATGCTTCTCCTTGGCAATGGCGTCAAAGGCCTTGATAAGGGAAAGGAATGCGGGCAGATCCTTAATCGCCAGCATGTTGGGACCGTCGCATGGAGCCTTGTCGGGATCGGGATGTACTTCCATGAAGATGCCCGCAACCCCGACGGCAGCCGCAGCCCGGGCCAGTGTGGGGACGAATTCCCGCTGGCCGCCGCTGCATGAGCCCTGCGCACCCGGAAGCTGAACGGAATGCGTGGCATCAAAAACCACGGGCGCAAATTTTTTCATGATTTCGAGACCGCGCATATCCACGACCAGGTTGCCGTAGCCGAAGCTTGTTCCTCTTTCACATAGAGAAATGCGGTCATTTCCCGTGGAGCGCGCCTTCCTGAGCACGTTTTCCATCTCCCACGGAGCGAGGAACTGTCCTTTCTTGATGTTCACGGGTTTCATGGTTGAAGCCGCTGCAAGAATGAGATCGGTCTGACGGCAGAGAAAGGCAGGCGTCTGAAGATAATCCACCACTTCGGCGACGGGAGCTGCCTGGTCGGCGGTATGGATGTCTGTGAGAACTGGAATCTGT
>USNI01000310.1 GCA_900555975.1 uncultured Desulfovibrio sp.
CTGCACAGCACGGCAACGTCCGACACGTCGTACAGAGGAAAGGGAACGACATAGTCCAACACGCCCTCGACGACCGTATAGGTCTGCAGGGTATTGCGGCTCGTCAGCATGAACTCTTCTCCTGTGCATGAAGAGGGGGGAAGAGTTCCCCCCCGTTTCCCCTATCGGGCCAGCGTCGACAGATACACGTCCACGTTGCCGGAATGGGCGGTGTCCGAGGTCACCTTGATCTTGGCGCAGCGCTGCATGTCGGGCAGCACCATGGAACAGATCACGTCTCCGTCCTCGAAGGTGGCGGGGCCGGAAACGCTGACCTCGGGAGCGCCGGCGACGTCGGTGAATTCGCCGTCCTCGGTGTCGCAGCCCTGCACGGAGAGCCGGAACGCCTTGGAGGATGCGAGCGTCACCGTGCCGTCGGCGGCCGCGGTGACGGCGAGCGAGCCGTGATGTCCGCCCACGGCAAGGGGTTCGGCACAGACGAAGCTTGCCGCATTGATGGCCTTGCCCTTTTCAAAATACTGGTCGTGCCAGCGGTTGTCCTTTCCGTATGCGAAACTCATGAAGTACCTCCGGATGCGTTTGCGAAGTTCCGGGACGGCTGGCGTCCCGGCAGTTCTAGGCCACGGCGCTTTCGGTGCCGTCGGGCAGGTTGTAGCTGCCCACGATGCGCACGCCGTTTACCGCGCCCACCACGGTCTGGATGTCGTTGTCCATGTTCACGTACATGACGTCGGCCTGCTTGATGGCCGAGAAGGTCTTCTGCACGATCTTGTGATGGCCGAAGATGTAGGTGTTAGCCGCGGTGCCGTGCACGGAGGCGATGGCGTCCTCGATCTGGGAGAGGGTGGGCAGATGCTCGGCATCCACGTTGACGAGGGCGCGGACGGCGCGTTCGGGATGGATGAGCTGCCAGCCGAAGCGGCCGCGGTATTCCACGCCGTAGCCGAGCACGCCTGTCTGGGAGCGCAGATGGTAGAGATTGCCGCCGTTGATGGGAGAAGGATCGAGCAGACGCCCCTGATGGAACTGATGTTGTTCTCCTGATCGAAGCGCACGACCATGACGGTATAGGCGTTCTGGGTGGCGCCGCAGTTCGTCACGAGCTTGTTCTTCAGCGCGGCCCTGCGCCAGTAGTCGCGCCAGATGGCAAGTTCCGTATCCATGCCCGCCTGGCGGAAGAAGGCGTTTTCGCGGCGGGCGAAGTACTTCTGCGCGCCGCCGAACTGATCGGCCTTGTCCTTGGACACTTCCAGCTCACCGCCGAGCAGGTTGACGAAGGTCTGACGGAGCTGCGTTTCCGCGTTCATGGTGGGCAGGGGCGCGCCAAGTTCCGTGAAGCTTGCGCCCTTGATGTTGTCGAGCACCTCTTCCACGTTCCACAGACCGTGGGTGGCGGGTATCCATTTGAGCAGCGCCAGAATGGGAGCCTCCTCGGTGAGGAAGTCCACCAGTTCGGGACGCTTTCTTGCCTTGTCCAGCGCGATTTCATGCAGAGTCTGAGCCACGGGCATAGGTTATTCCCCCCTGAACATGCCGTTATAGGTTTCTTCCGCGGTTTCGCGCATCATGCCCGCGGCGGGCGTGATGCCTGCGGAAAGACTGTCTTCCGAAAGAAGTCTGCCGATTTCATAGAAGGCCCGGACGAACGAAGGATCGTTCGCCATGCTCCGGCCCGCCATCGAGGAGGCAAGCTCCCCGCCCATGCGCCGATCCAGCGCGGAGAAGGCGCGGAGGGCCTCGGAGCGGTTCTGCTCGAAGCGCGCGCCCCAGCTGCGGCGAAGCTGCGCCGCGCCCTCTTCCACGAGGCGTTCGCGCATCTGCCTTTCCGCGCCGATCTGCCAGTCCACGAGGGCCTGCGCCTGGGCGGGCGTGATGCCTTCCTGCACGCACAGCTCGCGAAAATGCTGCTGCACGTCCCTGTCCACATGACCGGAGAAGTCTCTGGGCAGCTCCAGTCTGATGTCCTCCGCCCTTGTTGCCGGATGATAGGCAAGGCCGCGTTCAAGGGCCTCGGCGGCCTCGTCCGGATCCGCCACGTCGCGCAGCTTTTCGGCCCACCCCTCGGGCAGGGCCGACCGCCAGTCGCCGCC
>USNI01000311.1 GCA_900555975.1 uncultured Desulfovibrio sp.
GCGGGTCAGAAGCACCTGCGCGCACAGAAGTCCCTGCGCGGCAAAGGCATGTTCATACTCGCGCATGAGACAGCCCTGTCCGATGGCGGCAAGAGCCTGCTTGCCGGAAAGCCCCTCCACGCTGCGGCCGCGATCCGGCAGCGCCGTCCGGCCTGCCGCCACCGCTCCGGAACTCACCAGACACACCCGTCTGCCCTGACGCACCAGCCGGGCGATCTGCTCCACGAGACTGTACATCACGGAAAGATGCAGACCATCGGATGTGGTCAGCACCGCGCTGCCTACCTTCACCACCAGCGTATGCGCCGAGGCGAGCGTCTTTTCACGGGTACCCATCATTCACGCGTCCATATCACTTCAATGTCGGGAAATTCCTCGTCCACCACCACTTCATCCTCATACCGGACAAGCGGTTCATGGAAATCCAGCTCGTCGCGCATCTTCCACATGCGTTCCACCAGAGCGTCCAGTCCCGTTTCCTCGCGCGCGGATATGAACACGATGTCGCGACCGTCGGCTTCGGCGCGGGCCTTCAGCGCTTCCAGCTGTGCGGGCGTGCGCAGGTCGATCTTGTTGATCACCTCGATCTGACGACGCTTCGCAAGCTCCGGATCAAAGCAGGCCAGCTCCTCATTGATGAGATCAAATCCCTCCCAGGGATTGTCCGCTTCCGGATCCACGTCCTCCACGCTGAGAATGTGCACCAGAAAACGCGTGCGCTCCACATGACGAAGAAAACGGTCTCCGAGGCCCTGACCGGCATGCGCACCTTCAATGAGTCCGGGAATGTCGGCAATGACCATGCGACGGTCGGGATCGCACTCGTCGATGAGCACGCCGAGATTGGGGGTCAGCGTGGTGAAGGGGTAGTCCGCAATCTTGGGACGTGCCGCAGACACGCGGGACAGGAAGGTGGACTTGCCGGCATTGGGCAGGCCCAGAAGTCCGGCGTCGGCAAGAATCTTGAGTTCCAGGCGGAAGGTTCTCTCCTCTCCGGGTTCGCCCTTCTGGGCAAAGCGGGGAGCGCGCATGGTGGACGACTTGAAATGCTCGTTACCCTTGCCGCCGCGACCGCCTGCAGCAAGCAGAACCAGCTTTTCCGGATCGGAAATATCGGCAAAGAGCACTTCTCCCTCGCCGGTACGTTCGTAAAGCTGCGTGCCGGCAGGGAGCTCAATGATGAGATCCTCGCCCTTGTGGCCGTCGCACTGACTGCCCATGCCCCCCTGTCCGTTGGGGGCTTCATAAATGCGCTTCAGACGAAAGTCGTACAGGCTGTACAAGCGGTTCGAGGCTCTTGCGTACACATTGCCGCCGTCGCCGCCGTTGCCGCCGTCGGGACCGCCCTTGGCCACGAACTTTTCCCGGCGGAAGGACACGCAGCCGTTTCCTCCCTTGCCGGCCTTGACCTGAATGGTGGCTTCATCCACAAATTTCATATGCTTTCCTCTCGACTGGCTTCACGGTGTTCTGCAGCATGCGCAGCTTTGAAAAACCGCGTCCTCTGCCGGACTCGCACGCCGTGACCGTGCGCCGGATGCCGGAAGGGGATGACGACGGACGAGCCGTTGAATCCGGGTGAAAAGGCCCGCTTCCCCGAAAAAGACACAAAGGGCGAGAAGAGCCTCGGCCCTTCTCGCCCCCATGCATCACAAGCCGAAGCGCAATTACGCCGCAGCTTCCGCGGGCACGATGCTCACGCGCTTGTGCACGCGACGCTTGCGGAAGAACTTCTCGAACTTCACGACGCCGTCGCACTTGGCAAAAAGGGTGTAATCGCGGCCCATGCCGACATTGGCGCCGGGATAGACCACGGTGCCGAGCTGACGAACAATGATGTTGCCGGCAAGAACGTGCTGACCGCCGAAGCGCTTCACGCCTCTGCGCTGACCTTCACTGTCACGACCGTTGCGGGAGCTGCCGCCTGCTTTTTTATGTGCCATGATGAAACTCCTTGAAAATGAGCGGTACGCCCGTTAGGCGACAATACCGGTAACAGTAAGAACGGTGTATTCCTGACGATGGCCCTGAGTGCGGCGTTCGGCCTTGCGGCGCTTGTGCTTGAACACCACGATCTTGTCGCCGA
>USNI01000312.1 GCA_900555975.1 uncultured Desulfovibrio sp.
TTTCGTCGTTCATGGCGCGCCCGAAGGCTGCGGCAACGGCGTTCTCGTTTTTTTCCGGCCATGAGAACAGGGTTGTTTCTTGCGCGGGGGCATTGTAGATGTAAAAAAAGAGGAAAACGTTGCAGAACGGAACATGACTTTTCGGCACGACTTTTGCATGGAGAAACATGGACGCCGTATCGAAGGCGCCGGGGAGATGCGATGCGCAGGATTCTGTATGAACTGTCGACGGGGTATGCCGCGGCTGCGGGCTGCGTGTGCGAGGCGAAGGAGGGCAGCGGTCGGGCCGTCCTTTCCGTAGAGGGCATGACGGTGCGCATAGGGCTTGTGGAAGGTTCGGGCATGCTGCTTTTTCAGACGGGCGTGGCGCTGCTGCCTGCGGAGGGAAGCCACGGACGCGAGCAATGCTGCATGAAGCTGCTTGCCGCCAACAATCTTTTCCGCGACACCTTCGGCTTTACGCTCGGCGTGGACGAGACGCAGGAGATGGTCACCGTGCAGATCGCCTGGGATGCCCGGCATCTGGACGACGAGGGGTTTGCCTGCATCGTGAACAATCTTCTTGCGGTATCCGCGGACTGGATGCTCCGTCTTTCGGACTGGCGGCCTTCTCCGCCGGAGAAGCGGAACGCTCCGGACGACGATATCGCCATGCATTCTCTTAAAGTCTGAACGGAGGTGATCCATGCGCATTACAACTTCGGATCAACTGGAACTGTACCGTGCGGAGGGAAGGCATGTTACGCTGAACCGGCAGGGGCAGCTGGAAACGCAGAGTTCCTTCATGCACCTTCTCGGCAGAATCAGGGATGCCTTCCGGTCGCTCACATCGTCCGGCCGGGCGTCCATAGCGGCCCGTCAGGCGGCGCTTCAGGCCGCGATGGACGACGTCGTTCTGCGCGACACGCTCATCAATGCGGCCCGCACGACGCTTCCCCGGCCATCGACGGAACGGGGAAGCGCCGGGAATGTGTCGCTGCAGTCGTCTTCCGGAGCGTCGGCGGGAGAGTTCATGGCGGTCATGACGGAGGTTCACGACATGGCCGAAGCGCAGATCGCACGTCTTTTCCCTCATCTCGACGAAGAGGCGCGGAATCTGTGCGCCCTGAGCGTTTCCGAGCGCATGCGGAGCTTCCTGTGCGATGCGGACATGTCCGGCGGCATCAGCAGGGACGTGCTGCGTGAAATCGTGTCCGATGTGGTGAGGGATGTCGCCCGGCAGGATGCGGCGACCTCCTCCGGCGTCGGCGCCTCGGGAAGGGAAGAGGGCATGGACGCACAAATCCGTACCATGGCCGAAGCGCAGCTGAGCGTGAAGTTTCCGCAGAAGAGCGGGGCGGAACGAAAGGAGCTGCTGCTCTATGTCTGTGAGCAGATGCGGGCCTTCCTGCCCGGGATGAGAGAGGATATCGAACGGGATCCCTCCCTGCTGAAGCAGAGCGTGACCGGATTTGTGAACGGCCTTTCCGGCAGCGAGAAGCCGTCGATTCCTCCGGAGCAAACGCACCGTTCCGCGTCGCTGAACCGGGTCCGCGATCTGACCGCGCAGGACATCCGTCCCGACACCATCATCCGTCAGGGACAGAACACCTGCTTCATGATCAGCGTGCTGAACAGCATGATGATCTCGGAAAGGGGACGGCGCATGCTGACCGATGCGCTCGGCAGCGACGGCAGAATGACCGTCGGCGGGCAGTCGTTCCGCAGTCCGGATGAGACGAACGGGAGTTTTTCGCCTCTTGAGCATTCTTTGGGAGCCGCCTACAAGGTGTACGGGGCGGAGGTGGATCCCCACTGGAGCGAGGGCAGCCTCGGCGATGCCCTGGTCGTGGCGCAGATGTTCGGCATGAAGATCCAGTCGCAGGACAGGGTGGGGGACTGGAGTCCGGAAATCATACGGAGTTTTCTTGATGCGGGACAGATGGTGCTTCTGTATTCCGGGGTGCACTACACGGCCGTGGTCGGCGTGGACGGGGACAGACTGATCGTCCGCAATTCCCTGGACATGGGCACCGAGGAGTATGTCGACGTGAGCACGATCGGCGACAGCCGTCTGCAGGTCTTTGCGTATCCCGACGAGTAGGGC
>USNI01000313.1 GCA_900555975.1 uncultured Desulfovibrio sp.
GACGTGCTGACCGCCCGCGCCCGAGGCGCGGTACACGTCGATGCGCAGATCTTCCGGACGAAGATTCACGTCCACTTCCTCAGCCTCGGGCATGACGGCCACGGTGGCGGCGGAGGTGTGAATGCGGCCCTGCGATTCCGTGGCGGGCACGCGCTGCACGCGATGGGTGCCCGACTCGTAGCGCAGACGGCTGTACACGCGCTTGCCGGAAACAAGAGCGATCACTTCCTTGTAGCCGCCGGCGTCGGTGGGCATTTCGGAAATGATCTCCACCTTCCAGTGCTGAAGTTCGGCGTAGCGGCAGTACATGTGGAAAAGATCCGCGGCAAAGAGCGCGGCCTCGTCGCCGCCGGTGCCTGCGCGCACTTCGAGCACGGTGTTCTTCTCATCCAGAGGATCCGGAGGAAGAAGCATGAGACGCAGCTTGTGCTCGCGTTCGGGCAGTTCCTTTTCGATGCGCCGGATCTCCTCCTGCGCCATGTCGCGGATGTCGTGATCCTCGTCGCTCAGAAGCTCCTTGTTTTCCTCGAGCTGTTTCTGGAGATCGCGATACTCCCGGTAGGCGAGCACAACAGGTTCCACGTCGGCGCGGGCCTTGGCGGTCTTGCGGTACTGTTCGGGATCGGACAGCACGGCAGGATCGGCAAGAGTCTGCTCCAGTTCCTCATATCGTTTTTCCAGACTTTCCAGTTTCGCAAACATAGTTACTCCGTCACGGTAGGGTCAGGGGATTCGAAGCGGGCGGCAAAGGGACTTTCCGGACCGAGAGCGGCGCGCAGCGCGGCCACGGCGACCTCAAGCTGATCGTCGTCAGGCTCTCTGGTGGTCAGCAGCTGGAGAAAGAGACCCGGAGCACGCAGCACGCTGCCCCAGAAGCCGTTCTTCAGTCCCGCCGCATAGCGTATGATCTCATAGGCCAGCGCGCTCACCGGCACTATCAGCAGGATTTTAAAACAGACGATGCCCGCATGGCGCACCACGGCCGATGACGGATCCCACACCGAGAGCAGCAGGGGAACCAGCACGGCATGAAGAACGATGGCCACGGAAAGCACGAAAAGCAGAAACGTGGTGCCGCAGCGCGGATGCAGCCGCGAGCAGTCGCGGGCCGTCCGCACCGTGACCATGCCGCCCTTCTCAAAGGCGCGTATGGTCTTGTGCTCCGCGCCGTGATACTGAAATACGCGGCGGATGTCGGGCATGAAGGATATGGCGGCAATGTAGCCGATGAACATGAGAAACTTGAACAGTCCGTCCCAGAGATGGAAGGAGATGCCCTTCATGTCGCCGGCAAGGCCGAGCCACTGCACGGCCGTGGCCAGCAGATGCGGCGCGGCCACGAAAAGCAGCACGGCGGCAAAAAGCGCCATGAGAAGCGTGGACAGCACCTGCGCGCGCGACATGGGTTCGGAATCGTCGTCGCCCATGGAAAGATCGGCCGAACGGTTCAGCGCCCGTATGCCGTTGGAGAGCGTCTCCACCATGATGGGAAAGCCCCTCAGAAAACGCCTGTCACGCAGGCCTCCGGGACAGCTCGAGCGCCAGGGACGGCTTTCCACGGAAATGCTTCCGGAAGGACGACGCACCGCGAGCGCGCAGGAGGCGCCGTTGCGCATGAGCACGCCTTCCATGACGGCCTGACCGCCCACGAGAGGCAGCGCGCAGCTCTCGCCGGCAAGCATCATGAGACGCAGATAAGAACGAAACTGTTTCATGTCCTGTCCTGAAAACGTTTCCGGGCGGCCGCGGCGTTCCCGTCTTCCGGAAGGCCGCGCTGCCGGCACAAGGCCGATCCGCGATCACACGCGTCCCGGACGGAACGCTGCTTCCGGTCCGCGGATGGTTCGGCCGCACAGGCACCGTGCCGTCCGGGCCGTGCCGCAGGAGGCGTCCCGGCAAGGCGATGCGGGACTTCACGCCGGCAGCCGTATCTTCCATGCCGCACAGGCGTCCCGGCAAGGCTCTGCCGCCCTTCCCCGGCCGGAAACGGACGACCTCACGGGGCGGACGCTCTTCCCATGACGCGCGGCAGGCGGAGACGAAGCGCGGCGGATCTTTTTCTCCGGCATACCTGAAAAGAC
>USNI01000314.1 GCA_900555975.1 uncultured Desulfovibrio sp.
CGAAGTCTGCATCAACTGCGGCCAGTGCCTCGTTCATTGTCCTCAGGGAGCCATCTATGAAGAGCAGACCTGGGTGCCCGAACTGGAACAGAAACTGGCCGACAAGAGCGTGAAGTGCATAGCCATGCCCGCTCCCGCCGTCCGGTATGCACTGGGCGAAGCCTTCGGCATGCCCGTCGGCTCCGTGACCACCGGTCGCATGCTGACCGCTCTCAAGATGCTGGGATTCGCGCACTGCTGGGATACGGAATTTACGGCCGACGTCACCATCTGGGAAGAAGCCTCCGAATTCGTGGAACGCCTGAAGGCTCAGAAGGATCTTCCCCAGTTCACGTCCTGCTGCCCCGGCTGGCAGAAATACTGCGAAACCTATTATCCTGATCTTCTTCCCCATTTTTCATCCTGCAAGTCTCCGGTCGGGATGAACGGCGCGCTGTCCAAAACCTACGGCGCCGAGCAGCAGGGCTATGAGAAGGACAAGATCTATACGGTTTCCATCATGCCCTGCGTGGCCAAAAAGTATGAGGGCCTCCGTCCCGAACTGAATTCCAGCGGCACGCGCGACATCGATGCCACCATCAATACCCGCGAACTGGCCTACATGATCAAGAAGGCCGGCATTGATCTGGCCCATCTGCCGGAAAGCGGCGTGGACAGCCTCATGGGCGAATCCACCGGCGGCGCCACCATTTTCGGCGTTACCGGCGGCGTCATGGAAGCGGCCCTTCGCTTTGCCTATCAGGCCGTTACCGGCGAAAAGCCCGGCAAGATGGATTTCCGTTCCGTCCGCGGCATGGACGGCTTCCGTGAAGCCACCATCAACATCGCCGGCACCGAGGTCAAGGTTGCCGTCGTCCACGGCGCCAAGAATTTCCCGGCGGTCCTCAACAAGGTCCGCGCCGGCGAATGCCCGTATCATTTCATTGAATTCATGGCCTGCCCCGGCGGCTGTGTCTGCGGCGGCGGTCAGCCCATCATGCCTACTGTGTGGGATGTGTTTGAGCATAAGGCCGGTCAGCTTTTCGCCAGTTACAGACAGCGCCTCGAAGAAAACCAGGCATAAGGAGTTTTCATGTCCATCAAAAGCATTACCCGCCGTGGTTTCCTGCGTGGCTGCTGCATCCTCACCGGCGGTCTGGCCATGGGTATTCACTGGACCGGTCGTGCCATGGCCGGTGTCCGCAGCATCAAGGATTACATGCAGGATCGCATCGCCAGCGTCTACCGTGAAGACAAGGCCTTTGTGCATCGCGCCTCTCAGGATAATGAACAGGTTCAGGCCCTGTATCAGAAATATCTTGAAAAGCCTCTGAGCGAGAAGTCTCATCATCTCCTGCATACCAAGTGGTATGACAAGTCTGCCGCCGTGAAGAAACTCCATGAGGAAGGTCAGTATCCCGGACCTCGCGGTGGAGAATTCCGGTACAGAAAGTATCCTTACGAAGCTTGACGGCTGAAGGGAAAGTGCTCCGTTTTGGCGGAGCACTTTTTTTGTCGAACGAAGGCCCCCGGCTTGTCCGGGGGCCTTCGTTCGACAACGACAGATGGCCGGACAAAGAGTCCGGACGGGGAAAGAGAGCCTCCGCAGCACAGGTAAGGTGCATTTTCCATGGACGTCGACCCGGGGAGGAGACGGAAGAAGGCTGTGATCCGACCGCATGATGGCGGAGAAGGCGCAAAGGCGCAGCATCCTCTGCGGCCTTCCGCATCATGGAACGAGCAGGGCGTTTTTCAGAAGCAGGATCCATGCTCATGTCTGGGAGACTTTCTTCAGAAGTCGGCATTGACAGTGCTCCGGCCGTTTTTTATAGCTCTGGTCAGATGCTCCGCGTCCCGGAAAGGGCCGGGCCTTCAGACATGAACGCCACATGGCCACATTTGAAGTGATGGTTTAACTATGGCAAAATATTATCTGGCGGAACAGGTCGCCCTGCAGCACTCCTCCTCCATCGACTATGCGCGGGAATTTCTGTTCAACGCTCTTAATATCGGTGAGGAAATGCTCATCAGCGGCGCCGAGGTCAGTCGCGTGGAGGACAGCGTCCGCCGCATCTGTCTGGCGTACGGGGCGGAAAAGGTGG
>USNI01000315.1 GCA_900555975.1 uncultured Desulfovibrio sp.
GCCCCGTTCTGCATGTCCGTCTCTGCGCCTGCGGCTGATGCGCCAGCTTTTTCTTCCATCGTGCGGAACCGCCTTCCGCGCCGGCCTGTCGATGCCGGCGCTGCGGGGCAGAAGGCCTTACGAAACAGGACGCCCGCGGCAGGACGGCGCGTCCACGCAGAAGATGCGGAACAGCCGCTTCCGGCGCGGTCCGCCGACAGCGTCACGGCCTTTCCGTCTTCAGCCATGCACGATTCACCACGTTCTGCGGACGCCCTTCCCGGAAGCGGCGGATGTTCTCTATGGTGATGGATACGATGTTGCGTCTTGCGCCGTCGGTCATCCATGCGATGTGCGGCGTGATGATGGAACGCGGCGCGGAAAGCAGCGGATCGTCAGCAGCGGGCGGCTCATGTTCCAGAACGTCCGCAGCGAAGCCGCCGAGTCTGCCCTCGCGCAGGGCCTCGGCCACATCGGCGCCGCGCACCACGGGTCCGCGCGAGGTGTTGATGAGCATGGCGTCCGGCTTCATCAGATCCAGTGTTTCCCGGCACACGAGCCCCCGGGTCTCCTCCGTGAGCGGACAGTGCAGGGAGATCACGTCCGAACGACGGAACAGCTCCTCGCGCGACACGAAGGAAAACGGCGCGTAGTCCGGAGCGGGCACGGGTCTGTGCGCGCAGGCCAGCACGTTCATGCCGAAGGCGTGGGCAAGCCCGGCCACGCGCCTGCCCAGATTGCCGTAGCCGAAGACGCCCAGCGTCTTTCCGGTCAGCTCGATCTGAGGCGTGAGCGCATAACAGAAATCTCCGCATCGCCCCCAGTCTCCCCGGCGCACGCTCTCGTCGTGCAGCGCGACATGACGGCACAGCTCCAGAAGCAGCGCGAACACGTGCTGCGCCACGGCATCGGTGCCGTAGGCGGGCGTGTTGCACACCACGATGCCTCTTTCCCCGGCCGCCCGGCCGTCGATGACGTTGGTTCCCGCCGCCGTGACCGCAATGCAGCGCAGAGAAGGCAGCGCGTCCATGAGCGCGGCATCCATGACCACCTTGTTCACCACAAGGATCTCCGCCCCCGCGGCACGCTCAACCACCTCGTCCGCAGACGTGCGGTCATGGCAGATCCATTCGTCTCCGGCATCGGAAACGGGCCAGGGACTTTCCAGACCGGCACGCAGGGTATAGCCGTCAAGCACTACAATCTTCATCGTTCTTCTCCTCGGCAAAACATTGTTCCATTCCGCTTGTGCCACAGCAGGCGATTCCGCGCAAGAGCGCCGTCGACGCCGGAACGCATGACCGTGCCGAACATGCATGCCGCGAAAAAAGCACGACACGGAAAAGGTACGGACTTGCATGCCGCTTTCGCCTGCCCTATACTTGCCGAAAATTTTTCTAAGGTGATCCTTTCATGCATTCCCTGCCTCTTCTCAGCGTTCAGCTCCGCAGTCTCGTCATTTTCCGCAACATTCTTTCCGATCCCGTCATTTCCCGGCTTCAGGTTCTGCTCGACGCCGACACTTCCGACACGGCATCCTGCGTCGACGCCTACTGCGACTTTGCCGCCGCCCTCTTCGCCCGCGGCGACGATCTGAGCGCGTATCTGCTGAATCTGATCATGGAGGACGAAAACATCTACATGCTGCAAAGCTGCGGCAGCACGCCGGTCTCGCCCTTTCTTGCCGAATGTCTGACGCATGAGCTGGCGTTTCTCCAGCAGCTCGGTGCCTTCGACGGCAGCGTCATCCGCGAGAGCCTGGACTTTTCGGGCTACCTGCCCCGCTGGAAGAACGGCGACAACGACTATGCCCGCGCCTATCATGAACGCATTGCCTCCATCCATTCCAGAGGCTACGGCATCTTTGCCAAGTACCGCATGTTCACCGTGAAGGACGGTCAGCTCATCCCCGTGCGTCACCCCGATCCCCAGACTCTCGAGCAGCTTCCCGGCTACGAACGGGAACGGGCGAAGGTCATCGCCAATACCGAAGCCCTGCTGGCCGGACAGCCCGCCAACAACGTGCTGCTCTACGGCGACGCGGGCACCGGCAAGAGCAGCACGGTCAAG
>USNI01000316.1 GCA_900555975.1 uncultured Desulfovibrio sp.
GGGGTCCAGGGACTACGGTGCGCTCAGCGTATGGATACAGAGTTTCGTCAGGACCAGAAAAGGCTTTGTCATCGGTCCGTCCGCCTTTTCTCCGCCCCCGAAGGTGGACTCCGCCGTCGTGGTCTTCGAGCCGCTTCCTCCGGAGCACAGGCCTGTTCATGCCGGCAGTCTGTCCCGCCTCGTCAAGCTGTGCTTTCAGCAGAGACGCAAACAGCTTCAGGGAATTCTGCGCCGCGCGCTGCCGGACTTTTCCCCCGACGTTCTTCTCCGGCTCGGCATGGATCCCGCACAGCGCCCGGAGACGCTCTCCGTGGAACAGTTCCAGCAGCTGGCCGAGACGCTTTTTCCCGAAAAAATCATGCCCGGACGCTCCGTCTCTCTTGACGATGGGCAGGAAACGTGTACCTAAAAGAAAACCGCATCTCCCAATTCCTTCGCAGCTCTGCCGCAGGCAGAAAGGAGCACTCATGACCAAGGCCGAACTTATCGCCAAGATAGCCGAACACGCCGCCATCAGCAAAAGCAGCGCCGAGCAGTCTCTGAACGCCCTGCTTGAAGCCATCCAGGAAGCTCTCGCTTCCGACGGCAAGCTTTCTCTTCCCGGTTTCGGCTCCCTTGTTGTAGAAGAACGCAAGGAACGCAAGGGCCATAACCCCCGTACCGGCGAAACCATCACCATTCCCGCCGGCAAGGTCGTGAAATTCAGGGCTGGCATTAATCTGAAAAAGCAGATACAGTAGCAGGACGGTTCTTGTTCCGACCCTCGGAACAGCCTTCCAGCCGCTAAGGAGTCTTCATGCTTATACCTGGTGAAAACGGACACAGCCCCTTCCCCTGGGATCTTCCTCTCTGGCAGCCTGACTACGCCATCTTTTTCGGCGTTCTCTATTCGGTAATCCTCATTCTCGGCATCGGCATCACGCTGGCTTTCGCCCGCGCCATCAGGGATGCCAAAAGCGCCGAGCACAAAGAGCACTGACCGCGCGCGGAAAACCGTCCGCATCTGCACGCCAGAAGCCGCGGAAAACATGCTTTCCCGCGGCCTGACGTGTTTTCCGCCCCATCGGCAGGATGCATCCTTATACGATGCGCAGCATGCCGGGAGGGCTCTGCAGTCGCATGGGAACGCCTTGCCGCAGTCGTGAACGGAAACATACACGCGACATGCAGCAGGCACGGATCCGAGGCAGGCCGGACCGCTCCGTCCGGCAGCAAAAGCTTTTCACGGGAGTATATGCCGCCTCCGGTCTTATTTTTTTTACATTTTTTTGCATTTTTCCCCGGAGTGAGGCACCCCGGGGACTTGCTTTTTGCAGCAAACTGTTTTAGTTTGCATCTCTCCCTGCGCAAAAAAGTCCTGCATGCCGATGCTGTTCGGCTGCTGCGGCTTCCGCCGGGAAGCACATTTCCGTTTTTCCTTTCGGCTCATTCCCTGAGAACTGGCGGATCGGACGGAACAAGAGATTCGCTGAAAAGGGGGTGATTTCTGTGCCCGGAGTTTTTCTCAACGAAGACGATTACAATTTCGACATTGCCCTGCGTCGTTTCAAGAAGCAGGTGGAAAAGGCCGGCGTTCTTTCTGAAATGAAGAAGCGTCAGCACTATGAAAAGCCCAGCGTCATGCGCAAGAAGAAGAAGGCCGCTGCCCGCAAGCGCCTCATGAAGAAGATGCGCAAGGTGAACATGGGGTAATCTTCGACGACAACGGTTCGCATGGGTTCTGAACCGTATGCAGACCGGTTCCGGAGCCGGAAATTGGACCTTTGACCAGGCTGATTTCCGGCTCCTTTGCCATTTCATGGAAGCGCGCCGCTCCGCACTTCAGGAGGCGGGCCCAGCTTCCGATTCCGTCAGTCCGCAGAGAGCACGCCAATGCCGGCGGTTTTCTGCGGAGAAAGAAGAAGACCGCTATGAGTATCGCTGAACAGATAGACAAGGATTACATCCAGGCCTACAAGACCAAGGATCAGGTAAGGCTCGGCACGCTGAGACTTCTGAAGACGGCAGCCAAGAATCGTCAGGTGGAGCTTATGCGTCCTCTTGAGGAC
>USNI01000317.1 GCA_900555975.1 uncultured Desulfovibrio sp.
CAGACTGAGAAACTGCCAGAACAGGGAAACGGTTCCGGGAATGACGGAAAGCAGAAAGACGTTGCGCCAGCCGAAGTTTTTTTCGAGAAGGCTGGCAAGAGGCAGCGCGATGATGGTGGCCACGGATACACCCGCGTAAATGATGCTCAGCGCCCGGGGAATGTCCCGGGCGGGGACAAGCTGTATGGTGACGGCCGAAGCCATGGACCAGAACCCGCCTACGCAGACGCCGAGCAGACCTCGTCCGACAAGGAGCATGCCGTAGTTTTCCGCCGAGGCTACCAGCAGATTGGAGACAATGAGCAGAAGGGAAAGAATAAGCAGAATACGTCGTCTGTCGATGTGCCGGGTAAGCGGGGCGAGCAGGAGGCTGGTCATCATGGCAAGGGCACCGACGGAGGTTACGGTCTGCCCGGCCATGCCTTCGGAAATGGAAAGTCCTTCGGCTATGGGGGTGAGCAGGCTTACGGGAATGAATTCTGCGGAAATGAGACAGGTGACGCCCATGAAGAGGGAGAACACCGCCGACCAGCGGGCTTTTTCTTCAGAGGGAACAGAGATGGCATGATCCATGAATGGCTCCGGAAAGGTATCTGAAAGAAGTCCTGCCGTACCGTCAGGCTTGTGCTTCAGGTTTTTCTTGAAGATGGAACGCGGCTGTCGGTGAGGCCGGAAGGAACATGGTGTCGTTCATGTTCCTGGTACGGAGCGGCTTCAGAGGCCTTCATGAGGAAGCTGCGATGTGCGGATACCCTTCGACAGGCGTCTTTTTTTTCGTGCCCCCGGTGTCTGCCGAACATGGATGAGCCGGGACGCCGGTCAGATGCTGTCTGGCCCTGCATTCGAAAGGAAGGTTCCGAGACGAATGCGTTATAGGAAAGGGACAAAATAATAGCAAATACTTATACTGGATAGTGAAGCATGCTTTACAGGCATATTATGACGCGATAGAATTCTCTGGAGAGAACCGGAATATGCCCGAAATGATGCTGGACGCCGGACATTCGAGTCGACCGGCGGGAAAGAGGAGAGCGTGATGGAACTGCGGGTTCTGCGATATTTTCTGGCTGTGGCACAGGAAGAGAGCATTTCACGGGCGGCGGAACTGCTTCATATTACGCAGCCGACGCTTTCCAGACAGCTCATGGAGCTTGAGGAAGAGCTTGGAAAGAGACTGTTCCTGCGGGGAGGGAGGAAGATGATCCTTACCGAAGAGGGGATGTTCCTGCGCAAGAGAGCCCAGGAAATCGTAGCTCTGGCCGACCGCACGAGCGCCGAGTTCCGCACCTCTTCGGAGGATGTGAGCGGGGACGTGCACATAGGGGGCGGAGAGACCAGAGGCATGCGTTTCATTGCCGAAGCCGCCCGCATGCTCAAGGCGGTGCATCCTCATGTTTCCTATCATCTTTTCAGCGGCAATGCCGCCGAAGTCATGGAGAGGCTGGACAGCGGACTCGTGGATTTCGGTGTCTTCATCGAGCCGGCGGATCTTTCCCGGTACGATTATATCCGTCTTCCCGTCAGGGACAGGTGGGGAGTCCTTATGCGGAAGGACAGTCCTCTTGCCGCAAAGCAGTCTCTGAATCCCGGTGATGTGGCGTCGCTGCCGCTCCTCTGTTCCCGGCAGACGCTGGTATTCAACGAAATTTCCGGCTGGCTGGGGAAAGGTTTCGACGGCATGAATGTGGTGGCCACCTATAATCTTCTGTACAATGCGTCCATACTGGTGGAAGAGGGCATGGGCTATGCGCTCTGTCTGGACGGCATTGTGAGATGCGGGGACGGACCGCTGTGTTTTCGCCCTCTTGATCCGCCGCTGGAAGTTGGTCTGGCCGTGGCCTGGAAAAAGTATCAGATATTCTCCAGAGCGGCGGAGAAGTTTCTGGAGATGCTTCAGAAAAACAGGACGGATGCCCATGCCGTCATGTCCGGGCCGACGAGCTGAGAAAACGACGTCGAAAAAAGACGGAGTCGTCATCAACGAAAATTTTACGGTAACGGTCCGGATTTGTTACAGCGGAGGATAACAAAGGG
>USNI01000318.1 GCA_900555975.1 uncultured Desulfovibrio sp.
CGACAAGGCCGCTCAGGCCGCCATCCGTCTGGGTGAAGATCCCACCCGTTTTCTTTCCGCCATCCAGATCGGCATAACCTCCATAGGGCTTCTGAGCGGTATTTTCGGAGAATCCGCCCTCGCGGCGCCGCTCTCGGCCTGGATGCAGGAACATCTCGGCATTCCCGCGTCATCGGCAGGAACGATCGCCACCATCGTCATCGTCATTACCGTGACGTATCTCTCCATCGTCATCGGAGAACTGGTCCCCAAACGACTCGGCCAGCTGGCTCCTGAAAAAGCAGCCTGTCTCGTGGCTCGTCCCATGACGGCCCTTGCCGTCATAAGCGCCCCCTTCGTCGCACTGCTGTCCTGCTCCACCGGACTGATACTCCGTCTGCTCGGGGCGAAACCAGACGAGACGCAGACCGTCACGGAAGAAGAAATACAGGCCATGATCGATGAAAGCTCGGAGGCCGGAGCCATCGAAAGCCGCCAGCGTGATATGCTCCGCAACATTTTCAGACTCGACGACAGACCGGTCAGTTCCATCATGGTACCACGGGCGGACATCCATTATCTGGACACGCATCTTACGCTTCAGGAAAATCTCGATACGCTGAAAGACTTCGAACATTCCTGGCTGCCGGTCTGCCGTGGCGGACTCAAGGATCTTACGGGCGTCATACGCATCAATCAGGCGCTTCTGCTTGCCTCCTCTTCACGGGAGAAAGACTTTCCCGCCGCTTTGGAAAAGATCTGCCGTCCTCCGGTCTTCGTGCCGGAAACACTCACCAGCCTGGAGCTTCTCAAAATTTTCGAGGAGCAAAGAATTCATCTTGCCTTCATCGTCGACGAATACGGCACGCTGCAGGGCATCGTTACCCCAAGAGACATTCTCAAGGTCCTGGCCGGCCAGCTCGACACCCCGCATGAAGAATCCTGGGCCGTACAGAGAGAAGACGGCAGCTGGCTCATGGACGGCAGCATTCCCGTTCCCGAACTGAAGGACAGGCTCGGTCTGCAGACCCTGCCCGCTGAAGACAAGGGGTACTATACCATTTTGAGCGGCATGTTCATGTACATGACCGGCAGGATTCCCAAAGAGGGGGATTACGTCACTTGGAACGGTTGGCGTTTTGAAGTCATGGACATGGACGGCAACATGATAGACAAACTGCTGGTGGAAAGGATCCCAGAAAAAGAAAACGACTAGCGCGGAACCGCTTTTGCAGAGGGCCGGTCTGTCCGAGAGGAACGACCGGCCCTCTCTACGTCGGCAAAGCCCTGACCGGAATCATCTCAGCGACCTTTCTGTCGGAAGAGCAGGATAAAAAACCGGCCGGTTCGCTTGCAAGAACCGGCCGGAGAGACAAGGGATGAAGAGGGGGATGAGTATGAGAATCTCTGGTTATTCAGGGGAAATGACAACCTTCGACAGATTCCTTGTAGCAGAACGGCTGGTAATGTCACGTTTCAAACTCTTGCCCTTCATGAAACATTTTGCAATGAAGCCTTCATGCTTGCCCCGGATCGTGCTTCCGGCGTAGGATCATTCCGAACCGCATCACGCCGCGCTGCGGCAAGGAGAAGATCATGAAGAAAATAGGCATCATCCGCTGTCAGCAGACGGAAGACATGTGCCCCGGAACCACGGACTTCAAGTGCGCCGGAGCCGGAACCTTTGCCTTTGAACCCTACGGACCATGCGAAGTCGTCGGCTTTGTGAGCTGCGGCGGCTGTCCCGGAAAAAGGGCAGTGACCCGTGCGAAAATGCTGGTCGATCGCGGCGCCGAGGTCGTTTTTCTCGCATCCTGCATCCGCAAGGGCAGCCCCATAGGCATGCCGTGTCCCAATCATGAAGCCATGAAGGCCTCCATCGCAAAGAAGCTCGGCGAATCCGTTCCCGTCATCGACTGGACGCATTGATACAATCATTGCGGGTACAGAAAAAAGCATGCGGGATACGACATCGCACTCCGCATGCTTTTTTCTCTGACGTACGCCGTGTTACGGCGTCACACGAAGATCATAGGCACGGTTC
>USNI01000319.1 GCA_900555975.1 uncultured Desulfovibrio sp.
CGGCGGCCGCGGTCAGTTCGGCGACTGCTGGATCGAAATGGAAGGCGCGCCCAGAGGCTCCGGCTACACCTTTGAGGACGCCATCGTGGGCGGCGTCATTCCCCGTCAGTACATTCCCGCCATCGACAAGGGCATTCAGGAAAGCGCGGCCCGCGGCTATCTGGCCGGCTGCCCGGTGGTGGACTTCAAGGTGCGCGTCTACGACGGCTCCTACCATACCGTGGACTCTTCCGAAATGGCCTTCAAGATGGCCGGTTCCATCGCCTTCAAGGCGGCCATGTCGCAGCTCAAGGTCGTGCTGCTTGAGCCCATCGTGCAGATGACCGTGACCATCCCCGACGAATACATGGGCGATGTCATCGGCGATCTGTCTTCCCGTCGCGGCAAGGTGCTCGGATCCGACTCCCAGGGCGGCATCACCGAACTCAAGGCCAACGTGCCCATGAGCGAAGTGCTCCGCTATGCCCCGGACCTGCGCAGCATGACCGGCGGTCAGGGCGTGTTCACCATGGAGTTCGATCACTATGAAGAGGCACCGCAGCCTGTGGTCGACAAGGTCGTGGCGGAGCATCAGGCGGCCAAGGCCGGCGAATAGCAGAGAAGGGAGGGGAACTTTGTTCCCCGTCCCTCATGACAAGACGAAAGACGGCGTTCCTCTCCGCGCGGGAGGGACGCCGTCTTTCGTCTTGTTCCGTCGGATGTCCGCCGGTCGGGAAGAAGACGTGCCGGAACGGCGGAAGAAACGCCCTTCGCTGCATGGCGAGGCTCCGTCCGCGGAGAAAAAGACCGTGCGGAAAAATCTTCCGTCTCAGCCGGGACGTACCATGCCATGACCGTTTTCGATCATGGTCATGATGTGCCGGAAGAACGGCTCTTCCACGGGCTGCACGGAAAGACGGCTGCCCCGCCTGAGCAGTTCCATGCCTTCCAGTTCCGGCTGTCTGCGCAGTTCTTCCAGAGAAATGGGCGTGGCGAGCGTTCCCACGAGCTTGACGTCCACCATGTACCAGCGGGGATCTTCGGGCGTGGCCTTTTCATCGAAATGCCGGTTCTTCGGATCCTGCGCGGTATGATCGGGATAGGCTTCCCGCACCACTTCCACAAGGGCCACGATTTCCGGCTTCTTGCCGCTGTGATAGAAAAAGCCGAGATCTCCCTTTTTCATGGAACGCATGAGATTGCGGGCCTGATAGTTGCGTACGCCGTCCCAGGAAGTGGTGGCGTCCGGGGAAAAGGTGAGATCGTCCAGGGAAAAGCAGCCGGGTTCGGTCTTGAAGAGCCAGTAGTTCATGGAATCTCCTCGAAAAAGGGGGATGGTGTCGCTTCTCTGTATACGGTCGGCGCCGGGCAAAGACAAGCGTTTGCGGACCGCACGCCGTCCCTTCGGATGAAGATCCGCCGCAGGATGTGCGGTCCGGCGCGCAGATACTGGTCCCTTTGCTTGTACATAAAATTAAACACAATGAATTTCAATGAGTTAACAATATCAACGTTGACACTCTCCAGCGGTGAATGCTATGGGGGAATAAAAGGGTCCGTACCCTTTGCATCATGCTGGAAACGGAGTTGTTATGGCCACCGCGATGAATGAACTGGAAAGGATCACGCTGCATCTGGAAAACGGATCGAGCCTCATGTTTCACGGGCGTCTGTTTTCCGAAGCCGTGTGGTACGATGAATACAGCGGCGTGCTGACGCATCAGAAACTCTACGTCACGGATCAGAACGAACAGGTATATGCCATTCAGAAGGGCAGTGGAGAGAAAAGTGTCTGCCGTGCGTACCGGGTATCGGTGCACGGCGAGCGCTGCGTGATATACAACGGTCGCTATTCCATGGAGATTCCTCTTGATCTGCTTCTGCTTGCCGTGCGTACGCTTTGCGGAGCCGAGGACAGTCCCGCCATGGAACAGGCGGAAGAGATGCTGCGCGCGGCCAACTGCTGATCGTCCTTTCCCGGCTTCTGCCCGCGGGGGCGTCGTGGGCGACCTTGCGACGGGCCG